>CAUHTB010000001.1 GCA_959608595.1 uncultured Veillonella sp.
AGTAATGTTATATAGAATTGAGGAATACCATGAGACCTACCTATTTGACCATAAATACAAGTCTCGTTCGCGAGAACTTGCGCAAAATTAAAGATAGTTTACCGGAATGGAGCACATCCACAGCTGTTATCAAGGCCAATGGCTATGGTCACGGCAGCGTTATGATGGGCCGTATTGCCGTTGAAGAAGGGTATGAATCCTTAGCCGTTGCCATTCCTGAAGAGTCAGTTCCACTTCGCAACGCAGGGATTATGGTACCAATTTATCTACTTGGCCTCACAAGACCTCAGTCCTTTGAGCTCGTAGCAGATACTAATTCCATCCCAGCTGTATGCGAATCTACTGATTTAGACGCCCTCGATAAGGTAGCAGAAAATCACGATATGATTATCCGCGTTGCAGTCGCCGTTGATACAGGCATGCATCGTATTGGTATCAAGCCTGAAGATGCTATTGAGTTTATCAAACGCGTTGAGTCCTACGAAAATCTTGAGGTAGACGGTTTCTTCTCTCATATGAGTAACGCCGATGCGGCGGATCAAAGCCACGCTCATGGACAGGCACAAAAATTCCATAAAATGGTCGATGAAATCCGTGCATTTAGACCTGATGCGGACTATCGCTTCTCTCTTGCCAATAGTGCTGGCTTATTATCCGTAAAAGACAGCTTATTTACCGATGCCCGTCCTGGCATTATTCAATACGGCATTATGCCATCTCTTGATGTGCCAAATCGATTAGGGTTAAAACCGGTTCTCTCCTTCCATAGCGAAGTAGTACATGTACAGCGACTAGAAGCAGGTGAAGGTATCGGTTATGGTTCTACCTATGTAACACCTGAACCAATGACGATTGCTACCATTCCTGTAGGCTATGCAGATGGATACCCTCGTAGCTTATCCAACCGCGGTACAGTCCTCATTCATGGCACACGTTGTCCTGTAGTAGGCCGCATCTGTATGGACCAATTCATGGTGGCCGTTCCAGATACGATTACTGTACAACCAGGTGACAAGGTTGTGCTCCTAGGTTCTCAAGGTCATGAAAGCATCTCTGCACTTGAGATTGCCGCCCTTGCCTCTACAATTCCTTATGAAATCTTTTGTGGTTTCTCAGAACGCGTACCTCGACAATACATATAAAAGGCTAACTATTGTTACTAATAGTAAATGCTCCATATACCAAAAGCGCAGATATACATTGTATCTGCGCTTTTCCAATTTCTACTACGGATTTTTCTTATATGGTACATTTTTATATTGAATGGACATAGAAAAAGCCCGTAATACATGCAGCGGTCTACATGTATTACGGGCTTTCCTGCTCTCCTATACCTAGCGTACTGTAAAGCAGTTACGTTCTTATTGTGAGAGAGAGTATTATATACCAAGTATATAATCTTATGATTGGGAGGGAACCACAATGCATAAGGGGCCCTCTGAACGACAGACGGCATAGGAGAGAGTCAATGTTTGTCTATCCAATCCAGAGGGCTGCGTGTGTGTAATTGTTTATTGTGTGTGTAAGTGTATTGTGTGTGTGTAAGTATATGTGTATAGTTTTGTGTGTTTAGTGTTCGTGTATTAAAAGGGTTGCTTTACAGTAGGATAGGCTTAGGATTAGCTTATTTTACGGCCATACCTGTTTTAGCATCCAATGCGATGGATACAGGTTTGTTTTGTGCATCATGGAACTCTACAGTATATATAGGTTTACCATTTTGGTTCACTACAGACCAAGAGTTAATACCAGTTGCTACATTGCCAGTTTGTGCGAAGGCTGCATTAATCGCCACATGTGGAGGTAACACAGTACCAGCATCAATAGCACTAGCTTCCATGGATGCATCATATGCTTTAGGAGTACCTTCAGTTACATTACCAGTTGCCACATCTAGAGTCATGGAATGGGCACCACTAGCATTGAAACCATCTACTTCATAAATAGCAGTTTTATCGGCAGCTTTGAAGGATACTTTAGTAATCTTAGAGTCGCCATATTTATTTTCAAATTGATCGATTAAATAGTTCGCACCAATTACGAAAATACTATTTTGATCGACTACGCCTGCTTGCTTACTTGTTGTGCTAGGTTGTGATTTTCCACTTTTAGAGTTTTTTTTTCCTCTTTAGTAGTTTCTTTTTTGTCAGCTTTTTTATCTGCTTTTACTTCTTTAGTTTCTTTTACAGCTTTATCAGCTTTAACTGCTTTGTCAGTTTTTACTTTAGGCGCTTTGTGTGCTTGCGCTTTTTTAGTATTTTTTTCGTCTTTATTAGCTTCTACTTTTTTATCTGCTGCACGTACTACTTTAGCTTCGCTAGGAGCTTTTGCTACCGCTGCAGTTTCAATTGTAGGAGTTGCTGCTGCTGGATTAGCTGCTGCTGGAACTACAGTGGCTTGAGCAACTGGAGCTTTTACATCTTGAGTTGCTGTTGGAACTGGTGTAGTATCTTTAGCTGCTGGTGTAGCTGGATTCACTTCAACTTTAGCTGCTGTAGGTACTACTTTAGCTGTTGTAGGAGCTACTTCTGTTTTAGCTGCTGGAGTCACTTGAATAGTAGGAACTACTTGATGAGTAGCAGGTTCTGCGACAGGAGCTGCAGTAGCTGCTACCTCTTGAGTTACAGGAACTGGTGTGGCTTGTTCAGCTGCTGTTACTGCTACAGTAGCACCAAATACGCCAGCTACTGCTAAAGCAATACTGCTTTTCAAAATAGATTTTTTCATAATATCCTCCTTGATAATTCATACATATGCGATTTTACGCATATATATTTCAACCAACTCGGTGTCATCGTTATAGTTCCAAAACATATATCTAGCGTGGATTGTAGATATATAGTCTGGAAACTCCCGATATATTTGAGTTCTGTCTTTTGACTGGACACATATTATCGATAATCTATGAAATAAAAATGTAGAATTCACCGGTCTAGCTTATTTTGGGGTGAGAATAAAATGAATTTATATGTAATTTCAATGAAATTCTATAGTATTCGATTTACAACTAAGTATTCCATGAACTAACTTCAAAAAGCCATTTTTCCCATAAATAAAGGAACAGAAGACACTCATTGTAATTCTCATAATGTAAACATCCCCTTTCATGAGCAAATGTTCACAAAAAAACTCCTTAAAACTATCCTTTTCTACAAAAAAAGATAATTTTAAGGAGTTTATTCTTATAATTAAAATAATAAACCTTCTACTATTAAGTTATATTTACTAGTCACAGTAATGTTTAGTCGTCAAATTTAACAGACAACAACGTACCATTCATAGCATCAATGCGTACATCAACCTCTTTGTCACCTTCTGTACCAAAGCTAACTTTGTATACTATTTTACCTTTATCATAGTGTACAGACCACGCATTAAGGCTTGTCGCTTTGCCTTGTGTTTGAGCATAAGCAAAGTTAACTACCGCTGCTGGCGGTAAGATTTCACGAGGATCAAAGGATTTTTTCTTTAAGGATTTATGGAAGTCACCTTCACGTTTTTCAAAGATTTGATTTGTTGCATAGATATAAGTGAGCTCATATTTGCCACTTTCATCAACACCTTCTACATCATATCTAATTTGACCACCATCCGCATCAAAAGCGATTTCAGTGATAGCTGCATTTGGATGATTTTGAATAAACGCATTCAATAAACCATTTGCACCTACAATCGCTGCATGGTTTCCATCAACAACTGCAATAGTTGGTTCTACTGCTACTAAAGGCGCCGCACTTGCATTTGGCATACCAAACACTGCTGCCAAGGCTAATACAAGGCTACCTTTTATAAATAAGGATTTCATAGGCTCCTCCATCTCTCAAACAGGACCATAGTGTGTATATATACAATTATACACTAAATCGATACGATTTATTAATCTTTATTTATAATATTAATGCATAGACAACTCCCCTATGATACAATGCACGTAGAATATTTTTTACTACAAGTGAGACCATTATGATTTCAATATATCCTACTATATATCACACATTTCAATGCAAAGCAGATCGATGTGAAAATACATGCTGCCAACTGTGGACCATCGATATTGACGAGACCACTGCTGAACGCTATCATGCCATGACAGGACCTCTTGGTGAAAGCTTACGACAAGCCATCACTGCCGATGACGAAGGTAGCCATTTCGTGTTTTCTAAAGAACAACCTATGTGTCCGTTACTCAATGAAAATGGCCTCTGTAAGGTGGTGCTCGAACTAGGTGAAGAAGGCCTATGCGATACATGTCACATGCATCCGCGATTTTATAAATATATTGAGGACCTCGAGCTATGTGGGGTTGGTTTATCCTGTGAAGCATCGGTAGAACTGCTAGCAGAAGACATGCAGTCTAATCAAGTAATCTTTACTATTGAAGACGATAACGGCGAATTTAGTCCTGATGAACGTTTAACTATTCAGAATATATTTGAACTATTAGCCTTTGATATAGATCCAGCACTATTTCAATATATTCCATCCCATGACGCACAGTATTATACAAGCCTATTAGATCTATATGGTACAACAGAGCCTATCGATGAAGAATGGACTGCACAAATCAGTGCATTATCTCATGATATAGATAAACTCACTACCTCTGTTCAAACCTATGTTGCCACTCACAATATGGCGCTATTCAACAAGGTATTCCAATACATCTTATATCGTCAAATCGATATGCTAGCAGATTATTCTTTAAAAGCCATCCTTTCCTATGCTAAAGATGGTGTGGAGTACATACTTATGACAAGTGCCCTCGAAGGCTCTCCACTTAAACAAGTGGCAAGATGGTCCCAACAAATCGAATACGACGAAGACAATGTAGAACTGCTATTACAACATTACGAAGCAACAAAAAACCTCCTAGTATAAACTAGGAGGTTTTCATTTAGTTACGCAAACAGTATGCGCATAATCCAGTTATATAAGAGATTTATAATAAATAATACCACATAAACAGCCCCTACTGTAAGAGGCTCTACTTTCATAATACGAGATAAAAGCATAACGGCCACGTAGATAACGGCACAAACATAGGCTAGTGCTAAAGGAACTAATAGGATCATCAAAAATGGCGTAATATAAATGCAAATAATAGATACCAAAATTAATGCTAATCCCAGTGCCCCGGTATAGCCTTCCACATAAGCAGTGCCCATTAATACTTGCTTGAAATCAAACTCACGTTCTAAAAGAACGCTCAGTAATTTCCACAGTATAAAGCTACCAACAAACCAATATATACCAAGGCCTAAAATCTCTCTCAATATAGAAAATATACCATATACAGCAGGAATAAAGCCAAATAAAAAACCACCAAAGGTCATAGCCAAAGGTAACAGAACAATACCTAAAGCAAAGCCTAAAATATGAGTGGCACACCACCCGGCAAGGCCAGCTTTAATACCCTTTTCTAAGGTACCAAACCAGAAGATTTCATCTATTCCCTTCTTCGGTGAACGCACCAGCAGGGATATTTCTCGTAAAAATGTCGTATCCATAACTAACTCCGCTCTCAACTATACTACAAATTTAATTATATCATAAATTCCAAGATTTAAATTATATATAATTAATTTTAATATAAATTAAACGATAAAAAAACCACAAGACTTTCATCTTGCGGTTATACTTGATTTTATGCCTTATATTATTTAACTAATGTATGTACAAAGCGGATCCATTGAGGTAATACCGACACTGATAGCAATGCTACAACAAACATAACAATATATGTTTTAACAATTCCTAGATTAACATAGCGGCGCATGAGTTGTGCCCCAATAAAAACAGCGTAATACTGACTAAACATGGTAACAAGATAGGCCATATCGCCTACATATTTTGGCATAGATAGATAGAATAATATAAGACCCACTATATGAACCAATACCAATACTACGGTACGGAGTGCATTCGTATAGGCTAAGCCATAAATAAAGTTCCGCATTACTCCCTTATAGGTACCTGTGCCTCCTAACAATATAAGTAATCGCCAGATAACGAAAGCTCCTAGGATAATCTGAAAAATTAAAAACGATGCATTCCCGAAGGCACTCACTATATCAAAATGTGTTAATCCTGTCATCCGTTTTATGCCTAATGCGGGCGATATGGCTTTCACTATCAAAGGCAACGCATAAGTTATTACATATAATACAACGGTAGATGTTATGAGATTTAAAATAGCGCGAGCATAGGATCCATTTCTAATAATATTTTGAAAGGATTGTTCACTTAATTTCGTGAATAAATGCAATATATCCTTATACCAAGTCATAATGCTCCTTATCTGTTATCGAGTTAATGTATATAATACTTCACACAACAAAGCCACTAGAATGGCAAGCAACATAATGCTTAGGCCTTCATAAGCACTACCATCAATACAAGCCCCTGCAATACGTCCCATGGTCTGTAGTAACAATACAGTACTAAGAATGCATAATACAATCATACAAAAACCAATAATAGCTTGTAGCAGAATTGGTATGGTCGTAAGAATCAACATAATACCTGCCGTAAGAGTGATCATAGCTACTACTAATTGAGCAAAGGCCATCATATGTAAAACCCCAGTGACTACGCCGCGGATATAGAACTTACGTTTTTGTATTATCGCATAGCCTATAACAATGCCAGACACGAGGGCCGCTTTTAAAATTACCCACGCAAACCGACCTATATTCCAAAACTCACGCGGTTTACTTAAGTGTTCAAAAAAGACTTGTGTTTCATGTTGACCTACGGGAAGCGAAAACATTTGCCACTTCACTAATAGTGATGAGTTGCGTATCAAAGCACGTATAGCATCTAGATATACACTTTCACCGACGATGGTAAATTGATAGCATATGAGCGTCAATACGAGCATCCAAGCAAGCTGTCCATAGGTAACATCATAGTGGTACATTCGTGGATTTTTTTCTTCAATGGGGTTTAATAAGCGATATACGAACTCTACTAAACCTGCCATCATATCTCTCACCACCTTTTACTCAACAAGAATAGCACCATTCCATATGGAATGATGCAGCACACAACACAAGATTACGAATTTCTAACAATAATTTTATTTTTAATTCATACTCTGTTCATTATTATAGCACAAAAGCAAGGTATAATCATACCTTGCTTTCATATTTTTCATGCTATGTAATTATCTAGATGTAGCAAGCATAACCATGCCTACCAATATGCCAATAAAGACCACAGGAATTAAAGATGCCAAAATTCCAATACCAAAAGTCGCAAGTCGTCCCTTTTCAATTTGACGCGCCATAAGTGTTAAACTCACCCAGAAACACCAAATATAGGCTACAACCTGGAATATTGTATAAGAGAATCCAATTATATATAAGATTATGTTAGGCGCATAAACATCTAGATTTAGACCATTAACAATTAAGAATAAAATCACCTGAACAATTGATATAACAAGGGATATCACCATAGAGTATGCACTTTGATACCAACAAATCTTTAATATAGATTCATAATTAGTATGGGCACCAAATTTATTAGCTATTTGGCTGAATAAAACTGAATAAATAGCTAATATAGCAAATGTTAATAATGCATATAATACTAATACAAAAAATCCGGCCCCAGCAAGAACCCCCAACGCAGCTCCTAGCTGTGGAGCTGAAGCCCCTAAGGAATAAACCATTCCAGCTTGTATAATCCAACTCACAAACAGACTAATAGCAAGCATCCCCATGGCACATGCAAAACCGCGTTGAATTGTACCAAATTCAACAATCTCTGGGATGCCACGTTTAAAAGGGTCTCTAATAAGCGCCCAAAGATCTAAATACCATTTTTGTTCCATATGTTCCCCTCCAAAACATCTAAAGCACATATTTCTATTATTTTATCATAATATACTTTTAAAATAAATATAAATTCACTTTAAATCAAAATTTGATATTGAATAGAAAATAAAAAATTGATAGATACCTAAAAGGCATCTATCAATATTTCAATTATGTATGTATTTAAACAGACATTGATAATATAATACCACCCACACCAAAGATAAAGGATACTATATAAAAGGAAATACCCGTTATCCAAGGGCTCAGGCTAAATTGCTTAGACATTAATTGTGCCATGATAAAGACATTAATGAGTTCTATGGTACTTAATCCGCCCGCCCCACCTCGAATTTGTAAGTTTAATAAGAGATAAATAGGTGCAGCAAAAAGCATAAAAATTAAATGAATCCAACCAGCAATACAAGTATTCAAAAGTAAGTCTGCTACTAGTTGCTTATATGTAACCTGCCCCTTAAAGATCTTGAAAATACCATATAAAATACCAGAAGATGCGAGAACAAATGCTACAATACCAAGTACATATCCAACGATAGGCACTACCTCAATCTCTACTGGGCTTATAATCTCCCAAATAAATGTTTTAAAAAATGGGCTTTTGGAGAAAATTAGCGATAATATTTGTAACCCCAAATCAGTTATGATTGCTGATATAACGGCTAATAATAACATATTCTTAATAGTAATCAAATGCATCCATTTCTCTATATAAGGACCAAACAAACCATTCATAATACTCTACCTTATAAATCCTCGCTCTTAAATAATTGATAACCTTCAAAATAATAACTATGGTCAAGCCCTTTCATAAATAGTTGCCGATTATTGATATCGTCAGTAAGCGCCTCTACTAATACAGCTTTAATTTCTAGATCATTTACAGGGCTGCGCTCCATAGCAGATAAATATTTTTCCTTATCAATTTGACTCCAATCAATAGTTTTTTGTAGTTCAACACAAAGCATATGATCAAGCCACAAACGCATACTACGTCCATTACCCCCTCTAAAAGGATGAGCCACATTCATTTCTACATACTTCTCTACAATTTCATCAAATGAATTTTGTGGCATGCTTTCAATTGTTTTAACCGCTTCAGATAGATACATAACAGGAACAAAACGAAAGTTCCCTTTAGAAATATTTACAGTACGTAGCTCACCAGCAAAATCATATATATCTTGAAATAATATCTTATGGATGTCTTGTAATGTAGTCCAAGTACCACTAGACATATTATTAAGTAGGTTCTGCTCAAATAATCTAGTCGCAGATTTTTTACTTATTCGTTCTTCTTCTCTAGCCAAAGTGGGAGAATCAGTAATGCCTAATTTATTAGTGATAACCATATTGGACCTCCTTTTTATTTTATCTCGTAATATATATTATACTATATTCGTTAAACTTTAGTAGAAACTAACATAGCATGCAAATAAAAAAGCAGCCCTTTTAGGGCTGCCATTCATTCATCTTATTTCAAAGATGCTGCAATTTTTGTAAGGTTTTCATCCATACGTTCTAAGTATGTTTTATTATCTTCGTTACTTTCGATTGTGTAAATAGTTTCTACCTTAGCACCAACTTCGCTTGCCAAAGTCTTGGATACTTCTGGGCTAGCCATTTCTTCTGCGAAGATAGTAGTGATATTGTTTTCTTTACAATACTTGATGAGTTCTGCCAATTGCGCTGCATTTGGTTCGCCTTCAGCAAATACATCTTCTACACTGTTTTGTTCCAAACCAAAGTCACGACATAGGTACGCAAATGCTGCATGACCGGTAACAAAGTTTTTATGAGGCGCTTGTGCAAATTGACCTTCATATTTCTTAATCATTTCATCAAGTTTAGCTACGTAGTCATTGTAATTCTTTTCGTAGTAATCCTTATTAGCTGGGTCAGCTTTTACAAAAGCATCTTTAATATTTTTCACTTCGATTTTTGCATTTTTTAAAGATAACCATGCATGAGGATCTTCCGCACCATGTTCTTTAATTTCTTCAGGATCAGTATTTTTGATAGCTTCTACGCCCTCTGTAGCAACAACAGTGATGAGCTTGCTATTTTTAGCCGCATCAATCGCTTGTTGTGCCCAAGGTTCCATACCGAAACCGTTGTACACGAATACTTGAGCTGTTGCCAATTGTTTCATATTGTCAGGTTTCAACTCGAAATCATGTGGCTCTACGCCATCTGGAATGATAGTAGATACCTCTACCTTGTCACCACCAATAGCCTTTGCAAATTCAGCCATTGCATTAAAACTTGTTACCACTTGGATCTTCTTACTTGCCTGTTCCTTCGGTGCATCATTACCACAGCCTGCAAATAGAGCGGCCATCATGATGCCTACAACTAACAAAACCAGTTTCTTGACCATCGTAGTCCTCCTTTTGTTAATCCTGAACGCTATGCCTTCATAGAATACTACTTATTCTTTTATTGCAGTTGCGACTCAGTTGCATTTATAATATAGTTATAGTATAAACTTACTCAGAATTTTGTCAATTAGAAAAGTGGTTTTTATATGTTATCTATTGAACATCTTTATTTTTCCTATCAAGGTCAGCCGCCTTATGTATTGAATGACCTTAACTTACATATTCACAGTGGTGATTATATATCCATCGTTGGGGATAATGGGTCTGGTAAAAGTACCCTTCTACGTCTCATCTTAGGGTTCCTGAAACCTGTGAAAGGCTCTATCAAGCGAGATACAAATAACATTCGCTACGTATCTCAAAAGAATGATTTCTCTCATGCAGGCTTCCCTATTACGGTAAAAGAAATACTTGATTCCTACCGTAAGCTATTAAAAATTAAAGATAAACATGAAGTAGATCGTGTCTTAAAACTCACCAATATGACGGAGTTCAAAGACCGTCTAATCAGTAAATTATCTGGAGGGCAAGCACAGCGCGTGTCCATCGCTCGTGCCCTCATCGGTAGTCCTGACCTCATCATCCTTGATGAACCATCTACTGGTATCGACCGTAAAAGCCAAGAAGGCATTTACACACTCCTTTGCGAATTAAATCAGGTTCATCATATTACGATTATCTCGGTGGAACATAACCTTGAAATGGCCCTCGCCAACTCAACTAATATTTACCATATCGCAAATGGTCAAGGTCATCTTTGCTCCCCTGAACAATACGCTAGTGAAATTATGCACAGCACAGGACGCAATCCTATGGATCACGAAAACTGTGCTTGCTTCACAGATGTAACAACTCAGGCTCAGGCTCAGGCTCAGGCTCAGGCTCAGGCAAATGATACTATAATTGAGGAGGTGCACCATGTTTAGTTATGATTTTATGCAAAACGCCTTCTTTGTAGCTATCTGCATTTCCCTCTTATGCCCCTGTATCGGTATCTTTATGGTACTACGCCGTTCTAGTATGATTGGTGATACCATGAGCCATGCATCTCTAGCAGGTATTACATTAGGCTTATTAACAAATACGAATCCTATCTTAGGAGCATTTATCTTTACTGCTATTTGCGGTGCCCTTATAGAGTTCTTGCGGAAATACTTCTCTCACCATCTAGATTTGATTCTTACTATTATTTTATCTCTTAGCATCGGTACAGCTATTACTCTTATTAGTTCAGGTAAATTAAAAGCTAATGCCAATGTATTCTTCTTTGGCAGTATCTTAACCGTGAACGCTACGGATATGATTAGTATTGCAGTGCTAACAGTTTTATCTGTTCTTACATTGTATTTCTTGTACAATTCACTCCTTTACATCGCTTATGATGAAGAGGCGGCCCGCGTAGCAGGTGTTAAAGTAGACTTTATTAACTATATTTTTGCTATCTTAATGGCTGCTGCCGTATCTATTTCTATTAAGATTGTCGGTGTCCTCGTATTAAGTGCTATGATTGCCTTACCGGTAGCATCGGCATTGCAGTTGGAAAAAGGATTTAGAACAACATTACTCTGTTCTATTGGATTTAGTTTACTAGCCATGGTTATTGGCCTATTTGGATCCTACTATCTCAATGTAGCACCAGGTGGTTTTGTGTCTCTTACATCGGTGGCAATTCTCCTAGTAGTATTAATCATTAAAAACATCCGTACAATCTTACGTCGTATGCAATTTAGTAGATAAACCCCAATAATAATCAATATGTACCTAGATATTCAATTAGCACTATTAGTTACCTATATAAGTGTATAGCATATTAGTATTAAAACAGAATCGAAAGAGCGTTATGAATACAACAAGTTGGCCTGAAGGCATAAAAAAAACCAAACAGCGCGAAGCAATTTGGTCCGTATTAACAACTACAGATAAACCTATTACGGCTATGGAAATCGCAGAGCGATTAGGCGATGGTAGCACTACATGGATGTCTACTATTTACCGCACTCTTGAGCTGTTAGAAACAAAGGAAATCGTTACCCGTACAACACTCATGGGTAGCGATATGGCATACTATGAAATTACACCACATACACACCGCCACTATGCAGTGTGTACAAAATGTGGAGCCATGATACCTCTGCACACATGCCCTGTTGTAGAAATGCCACAGGAATTAATTGATGCAGGCTTTACGGTGACGGAGCATCATTTGGAAATTGCCGGAACATGTAAGGATTGTAAGAATAAAGGTTAATAAAAACTCTCTAAATAAATCAAACAAAAAGGGCGTAACTTTGAAAGTTACGCCCTTATCTAATTTTAATATATTTTGTATTAACTTTATTGAGCTTTCACCATTACAGCATCAATGGAGCTACTACAAAGCCAAGTGCTACTGCGATAGCAATGGATAGCACGCCTGGGATGAAGAATGGATGGTTAAATACGAGTTTACCGATTCGTGTAGAGCCGGTGTCATCCATTTGTACAGCCCCCAAAAGTGTTGGGTATGTAGGCAATACGAAGAGTGCAGATACAGCTGCGAAGGATGCGATAATAATATATACGGATCCTGGGTTCTCTGGAGTAATACCGAGAGCTAAAATTACAGCAGGTACCAACGCCTGTGTAGTTGCCGCTTGGCTATACAACAATGTACTAGCAAAGAAGAATGCTACAGCTAACAAGAACGGATATGCCGTTACCATGCTAGAAGCAAGAGCTTTGATTTCAGGAATATGACCTTTTACGAAAGTATCACCCAACCATGCTACACCTAATACGCAGACACATGCGGATAAACCAGATTTGAATGTGCTAGTATTAACAAGTTGTGCTGTATCAATCTTACAGAAGTAAGTAATGGCTGCTGCAATAATCATCATGAAGCCGATGATAGCATCATTTCGACCAAAAATAACTGGTTTAACAAGACCAATGTTTTTGGAGATTGCAGTTGCATAGAATACAATACAAATAATACCAATTAAGAAAATCAATACAGAAGTTTTTGCGCCTGGTTTCAAATGGAAATCGGCATTTTTTTCACGAGGTGGTGTCACGTGACCTGCTGCCAAACGTTCTTGGTATACTGGATCAGAAGACAAATCATTATTCGCAAATGTAGACATAACAAAGGCAGTAATCATAACTGCTACGAATGTTGTAGAAATACAAATAGCGAGTAATGTTGGGTAGTTTACACCGAATGGTTCAAGGAAACCACTCATAGCAACAACTGCTGCAGATACTGGGCTCGCTGTAATAGCGATTTGGCTCGCTACAACGGCGATGGATAATGGTACAGATGGCTTAATGTTTTCACTTTTCGCCACCTCTACGATTACTGGAATCATAGAGAATGCTGTATGACCCGTACCGGCTAATAGAGTTAAGAAATACGTTACTGTTGGTGCTAAATAGTTGATGTGTTTAGGGTTTTTGCGCAAAATATTTTCCGCAATACGCACCAAATAATCAAGACCACCGGCTAACTGTAAGGCACAGATGGCAGCGATAGCAGACATGATGATGAGAATTACATCCCACGGAATCTGTCCAGGGAACATACCCATACCAAGGCTTAACAATACTACCCCAAGGCCGCCAGCGTAACCGATGCCCATACCACCGAGGCGAACACCAAGGAAGATGGCACCAAATAAAATAAGAACTTGCATAATTACATAAATGTCCATACGATGACCTCCTTTATACATATATAGTATCATAGATATGCAAAATTATCATCGCATTTTCACAATGTATAGTCTATAGTTTAAAGATATAACTAAAACATCATAATAAATAAATATAAAAAGCTATATATGTCGACGACTCTACTCACGTAGCATCATGATATATATAGCTTTTCCTTTTAGCCTAACTCTTTATAAAATACTTAGGCATAAATCGTTATAGAATAATTGGCCGTAAATCTTCGAGAATCCCCTCTTCTTCGGTAGCTCGTTGGATACTTTCACCAACGATGCGAACCATATCCTCTAATTGGTCCACAGTGGACGCCAATGGAGGCATGAGAATTACTACATCGCCGATAGGACGGCAAATAAGGCCTTGTTCACGGGCAAGAATAGCCACCTTAGCCCCTACCGCATCATTTGGACGATATGCTTCATGAGTGGCCACATCTTTTTCAAGTTCAATACCTACGATGAGGCCTCGTTGACGAACCTCTTTCACATGTTTTAATTTTTCAATAGGTTTTAATGCATTAGTGAAAGCCTCGATTTTTTTAGGCAATCCTTCGATGACCTTCTCTTCGCGGAAAACTTTCAACGAAGCCAATGCAACCGCACAAGCTAAGGCGTTACCTGTGTAGGAGTGACCATGATAGAATGTTTTCTTTTCTTCAAAGGTGCCAAGGAATGCATCAAATATGCGTTGTGTAGTCAATGTTGCGGCAAGAGGCATATAACCACCAGTAATACCTTTTGATAAGGTCATAAAGTCTGGAGCCACATCTTCGTGTTCGCAGGCAAAGAATTTACCAGTACGACCAAAGCCTGTTGCCACTTCATCAACAATGAGAAATACGTCATGTTTCGCAGTCAATTCACGAACCCGTTTCAAATAGCCATGAGGCATGACGAGCATGCCTGCTGCAGCTTGAACCAATGGTTCCATAACGAGAGCTGTGATTTCATCACCCTCTTCATTAAGGATGCGTTCTAATTCAGCCAAAGACTCATCAAAGGCTTTATCTCGATCCGCTACGTCGCGATATACACCAGGGCTTGGCAAGGTCAACGGTTTGAATAATAGATTATGGAATACTTGGTGGAATAATTGAATACCGCCTACAGATACAGTACCTAATGTATCCCCATGATAGCCTGCATTAAGGGCGATAAATTTAGTCTTTTTCGTTTGTCCCACTAGTTGGCGGTATTGGTAGGCCATCTTAATAGCAACTTCAATAGCCGTACTACCATCATCAGACAAAAATACTTTATTTAAACCTTCTGGGGCGAGCTCTACTAATTCTTTACACAATTGTGCAGATGGTGGGCTTACAAGACCGAGCAATGTGCTATGAGCAATTTTATCCACTTGTTCTTTCAATGCCTGGTTTAATACAGGATGATTATGACCATGAATGTTAACCCATAAGGAGGACACGCCATCATAATACTTTTTACCGTTCTCATCGATGAGGTATACCCCCTCACCACGTTCGATTACGACTGGTTCTTGTGCCAACCAATCTTGCATTTGTGTAAATGGATGCCATACAAACTCATGATCCCATTGTGCTGCTTGTGAAAGCTGTTTCTCTGCCATTTCGTCACCTCATATGTACAATTTTACAAACTATAATTCTCTATCCCTATAAAGCTCTACTACTATAACAATCTATTAATATAAATGATTAGGCCAGATTAAATTACAATATCTAACTACTATATGCCTAATACTGTATTCCACACCTTCTTAGAGTCCACAAAGGACCGAGCCCAACCAAGCTGAACCTTTTGGATATCCGGACCTTGGTATGGCGGTACAACAGCCACCACAGGAATACCTGTATATCGTTCCATATCTTCCACATTTGTTTTCAACAAGAACGGATCTACTGCAGTCGTATCATTGACAATAATAGCTTTCACCTCAATACCATGCATCTTCGCGTATTCACAAGTTAAAATAGCGCGGTTAATGGAGCCCAACCGTCCATCAGCTACAACGATGGCTGGTAATTTAATATCTTTCATTAAATCCGTAAATGTTTTATCGCCGTAAAGAGGTGTTGTAATACCACCAGCACCTTCTACAAAGGTTAGATCATAGCGATTAACAACATCTAATGTATGCGCTACCACACCATCATAATCGATTTCTATACCAGCTAATTCTGCTGCAAGACGAGGAGAAAAATCTCCAGCAATAGCATATGGATTAACCTCGTGACGACGCGACTCAGGAATACCAGCGGAACGCATCAAATATGTAGCATCCTTGCTTTCAAGATCCACATTATAATTATCCTCATCCATTGTTACACATTCAGGAAAAGGTACTGCGCTGGAGGACACGGGTTTAACCATACCAACCGCAAAGCCATCATCTACAGCCATGGCTCCTAACAAGCCCGTTACAAACGTCTTGCCTACATCTGTATCTGTACCAATTATAGAAATACCTAACTGTTTCATACATGTCTCCTCTCAGCGATACTTAACGCCGCATAGGTTAACCAATTTATGTGAGTAAGTTTACAATCTAATTACAATATACAGCCAAATAGAATATATAGTCAACCTATTATTACGCTTAAGGTTTACCGTAATAGGACTATATG
>CAUHTB010000002.1 GCA_959608595.1 uncultured Veillonella sp.
TGGTACAGAGCGTCACGAAAGCCGTCGTATCGACAACCAGTTGCGTGGTCGTGCTGGTCGTCAAGGTGACCCAGGCTCCTCTCAATTCTTCTTATCCTTAGAAGATGATTTAATGCGTATCTTTGGCGCTGATAATATTACAGGTATCATGGATAAATTAGGCATGGAAGAGGATGAGCCTATTGAGCATTCTTTGATTACTAAATCTATTGAACGTGCTCAAAAGAAAGTAGAAGATCATAACTATAATATTCGTAAATATGTCCTTGAGTATGATGATGTTATGAATCAACAACGTGAAGTATTATACGAACAACGTCGTCGTATTTTACGTAACGAATCCTTACGTGACACAATCAATGAAATGATTGATAAACTTGTTACTGAATCTGTAGATGCTTATGCAGATGAAAAATTATACCCAGAAGAATGGGATTATGAAGGTCTTTATAAGCATTTAAGTCAATATTTCTTAACAGAAGAGATTATGTCCTCTCAAGATATGGAAGAGTATAGCCGTCAAGAATTGTTAGAACGTTTACTTGAAATTGCTCATGCTGAGTATCAAGATCGCGTTGATATGCTTGGTGATGCTATGTTTGGCCAACTTGAAAAGGCTATTATGTTGCGCGTTGTTGATAACAAATGGATGGAACATTTGGATAATATGGATATGTTGCGTGAAGGTATTGGCCTTCGTGCTTATGGCCAAAAAAATCCATTGGTGGAATATAAATTTGAAGCCTTTGATATGTTCCAAAACATGATTGCTGCAATTCAAGATGAAACAATCATGGCGTTATACAAAATTCGTGCACAATTGATTCAAGAGATTGAAGAACCAGTTGACCACTTAGAAGGTGCACAACCCCATCATGAAGATGTGTTGGAGCCACAAAACATAGATTAAGATTTGTGAATGGCACGTTGCTCAATGGGATTTCCTTCTGGGCAACGGCCATTTTTCTATTTTATTAAGGTGATAATTTATCGATGTAATAAGCTAATAAGTAAAAGGTGGTGAACATAAATTGTTAGAAGATTTAAAACCGATTATTTCTAATCTTGAAGAACGTATTTATGGAATGAGGGATTCACTTTAACATCGCTCAGAAAGAGGATCGAATCTTTACACTAGATGTACAAATGAGCGACCCTACATTTTGGGACGATCCTGATAAGGCTCGTGAGATTTCTCAAGAGGCTACACAATTAAAGAATGCTGTAGAAAGCTATAAACAACTTGTTAGTGACATCGAAGATGCTAATGTAATGCTAGAGATGGCTATAGAGGAAGATGATCGTTCTCTAGAAGGAGAGATTAAGGATTATGTTCAACAAATAGAAGAAACTGTAGAAAAACAAGAGGTTCTTTTATTGCTTAGTGGTGAGTATGATGCTAATAATGCAATCTTAACATTTCATGCTGGTGCAGGTGGTACAGAAGCACAAGATTGGTGTTCTATGCTCATTCGCATGTACTTACGCTGGGCTGAAAAAGCAGGATTTTCTATTGAATTGATGGACGAACAGCCCGGTGATGAGGCGGGTACTAAATCTGCTACATTTTTAATTAAAGGTGAAAATGCTTTTGGATATTTGAAATCTGAAAAAGGCGTACACCGTCTTGTTCGTATCTCACCATTTGATGCTGCGGCACGTCGTCATACATCCTTTGCTGCTGTTGATGTAATGCCAGAAATTGATGATACAGTAGAAATTAATATAGACATGAAGGATGTACAGGTAGATACATATCGAGCTAGTGGTGCTGGTGGTCAGCATATTAATAAAACAGATTCGGCTGTACGTATGACGCATAGACCAACTGGTATTGTAGTTCAATGTCAATCACAGCGTTCCCAAATGCAAAATAGGGAACAAGCATTACGTTTATTACGAGCAAAATTATTTGAATTAGAATTAGAAAAACAAGCAGAACTTAAAGAGCAAATAGGTGGTACATACCAAGCTATTGAATGGGGCAGTCAAATTCGCTCCTACGTATTCCACCCATATAATCTCGTTAAGGATCATCGTACAGGGGTTGAAACAGGGAATGTACAATCCGTTATGGATGGTAATTTAGATCAATTTATGGAAGGCTTCTTGAAAAAAGAAGCAAATTTAACAGTTTAGGAGTTCTTATGAAAAAGTTTTTACTATTCCTACTAGTGCTGATTATTGCCTTGGCAGCAGCAACACAATTTTTATTACCTTCTTATATTAGTTCTCGTATTGAAAAACAATTAAATGATTCCCTAAAACCATCTGCTCAAACTGTAAATGTTGAGTCTCAACCAGGATTCAAATTACTTTATGGTGAAGCTGATCATGTGTACGGTTCTTTAGATGATGTAAAACTTGGTAAATTAAATTTTGCAAACTTCAAATATGATGCAACACAAATTCTAGTTAATCCAATTTCATTATTGGCTAGCCAAGAAATAGATGTTGTTAGAGTAGGAAACTCAAGTATTGACGGTATAGTTACTAATGAAGATTTAGCAACATTTTTAAGCACTCAAGCTGGCAGTGAAATTCAAGATGTACAAGTAAATATTAGTAAAGATAACATTAGTTTAACTGGCAAGATGAATGTAGGTATGGTATTTAAAGGCGCTGTTAAATTAGATGGTAATTTAGAATTAAAGGATAATACTTTATTATTTGCACCTAAGAAATTCACCATTAATGGTGCTACTATCCCAGGTTTAACATCTAATGTACTAGAAGCTACTGAAATCTATAACTTCAATAACTTCCCTATTCCTGTAAAAGCAGAAAGCTTAACTATCGATAATGGTGAAATTCACATTAAAGTTAAACCAGTGCTCAACTAGAAAGGATTTGTCGTGAATCATCGGAACACCCAGAAAAGTAAGTACTCTTGGATTCTTATATTCTGTATTATTGTAGGCCTTGTATCCTCTTTATACTTAGTATTTGAACGCCATCAGATAGAAAAATCTCAAAACCATATAGAAAATATCGTAGATTATGATGCTGTTTTACGGGCTAATGCTTTTGAAAAACGTAGTCAACAAGAGGCCTTTGATGCGCTTCGCAATGCAGGTGTAACAGCATTTGCTATTTATGATCGCACCTTAGAAAAAGCGAAAGATGCGGGTCAAGTTAAGGTATTATCTTCCGAAGAAATGGATTCTGTCCGTGTTAATGGGGCATCCGTGAAACATGGTGCAACTTATGTAGCTTTGATTTCTGGTAAAGAAGGCTATTATAAAGAAATTCGGGAAGATTTATATCATCGTATTGGTAAAGATAAAGTTAAAGAGCTTAATACAAGTATTGGTCCGGTTCTTGAGTTATATGGTGCTACTGCAGATAGCTATCTAAAAATGAATCTTGGTATTTCCAAGCTTCAAGCTCAAGAAGTTGCTAATCGTGGATTTAATGTTATTGTTCGACCTACAAATTACAGAAATGTAACGTCTGAAGATCTTCAATATCTATTTAAACGCCTTGAAGGAATTCCACATGTTACTGGTATGATTTTTGCTGGCAAAGAAGCTCTTGGTGCGCCTAACTTAACTGATGAAACCTTAGAATTATTACATAAAAATCACATTCCTTTAGTTGGTATCGAAGCTGTTAACCAACTTCAATATGAGCCACAACAAGGTTTCTTAGAAATGGCTGCTAAAGAGAATTATAGCGTTGGTCGTGTATATACAATTGCTAAGGACGAATTAAAGAAAATTACTCCTGAAGAAGCAGCACAACGTTTCTATATTAGTGATATTGAACGAAATATTCGTTTCAATTTATTCCCTATGTATGAAACTGGTGTAAATAATGAAACAGTATTACAAACTACCATTAACTATATTGGTATGACTACTGAAAAACTATCTACAAAAGGTTATGAATTTGGTCCTGCTGATATTTATCCAGCATATACACCTAATCCATTGTTAGTAGTTATTACTATGATAGGTGCTATTGCACTTTTCGTTTACGTTGGTCAAATGTTACTTCCAATGCGTAAACATACACAATTGGTCGCATTCTTTGGAATATCTCTTGTATCTGTAGTATTATTCATCATTACAAGTGGCACACTGATTACTCAAATTTGGGCCTTATCTAGTGCTATTATGGCTCCTGTAGGTGCTATGATCCGTTTGATGGAAGAATGGCGTCGTTATGATGGTGCTCGTCCATTAGGTGCTATTAAATCTACCGTATTAGCAGTTCTTTATCTCGTAATTGCTGCACTCTTTGCAGCTATTGGCGGTATGTATATTGCATCTTTGCTAGGAAATACGAAATTCTTTATGGAATTTGCTATCTTTAGAGGTGTTAAATTAACATTTGTACTTCCAGTTGTATTGGTGATTATCGCTTATTTACAACGTTTCCCATTGTGGAAAGGTCGTATGATTAACTCTAAAGAAGAAGCAAAGAAATTTATAGTTGAATTTTTAACAATGGATGTTAAGTTCTACGTATTCTTTGTAATGGCTGCTCTTGGTGGCGTGGCATGGGTATTTGTTGGCCGAAGTGGTCATACAGCAGGTGTTCCTGTACCAGGAGTTGAACTCATGCTTCGTCGTTTTCTTGAAAATACAATGTATGCAAGACCTAGAGAAAAAGAGTTCATTATTGGTCACCCTGCATTAATGTTGGCTACATTTGCATTCCTACGCAAATGGCCTACAGTGATCCATTTCTTATTAACTATTGCTGGTGTTATTGGCATAGCGTCTATGGTTGAAACATTCTGTCATATTAGAACTCCTGTATTCATGTCTATTATGCGTGGATATGATGGTTTGTTAATTGGTGCGCTCTTAGGTTTGCTTCTTATCATTGCTGTTCGTTTCATGATGTATGTAACACAATGGTTCCAAGCTCGGGAGGTTGACCATGAGTAATATTGTTATCTCTGGCTACTATGGTTTTGGTAATGCTGGTGATGAAGCAATGCTTTGTGCTATTATCGATGCCATTCGTAAAGAGGAAGCAGATGCGCATATTACTGTTATTTCTGGTAATCCTACAGAGACGAGCAAAAAGCACAATATTCATGCGGTGGGAACCTTTTCTGCATTCGGTATTCTAAAGGCTATTTCAAATTCTGATTTAGTTATCAGTGGTGGAGGCAGCCTGTTACAAGATGCTACTAGTATTCGCAATACATATTACTACTTAAGTATTATGGCTTTAGCAAAAATGATGGGTAAAAAGGTGATGCTATACTCACAAGGTATTGGACCTTTAAATCGCCCTTCTACAAGGAAAGCTGTTAGCTTTGTTTTGCGTTTTGTTGATACCATAACGGTTCGTGATTCTATTTCTAAATCTGAATTAGATTCCTTAGGAATTGAAGATGTTGAGGTTACGGCTGATGCTGTATTAGCCATGCAACCAGCTGATTTGAATATTGGAAAACGCATTCTAGACGGCTATACATCAAAGCTACCTATATCCACAGAAGCTCCAAAACGAATCGGAGTAGCTGTTCGTAGTTGGAAAGATGATACAGAATACCGTGAATCACTAGCCAATGTGTTAAGTCGACTGCAAGAACAGGATAATGTAGAGATTATATTTATACCTATGTCTCATCCAGAGGATACAAAAGAAGCTAAAATTATTGCTAGTTATATGCCAAAAGGAGCTATTGTTCTTGAAGGACCATTCTCTACAGAGGAACAAGTATCCTTGTCGGGTAATGTAGACCTTATGATTGGCATACGTCTTCATGCATTAGTATTTAGTTCTTTAATGAAGAAACCTGTAATTGGCATTTCCTACGATCCTAAAATCACTAGTTTCTTACATATGATTGGTCAAGAACCAATTGGTACAATGACCCATCTTAGAGAAGAGGCTTTATATCAGAGATGTCATAAGCTCTTAAATTCAAGAGAAGAGTACCAAGCATCTTATGATCGTATTGAAGCATTGCGTGTTAACTCTCAACGCAATGCAGAAATCGCTATTTCATTACTTAAAAATTATTAATATATTGGATCTAATCCAGAAAGTGAGGTCTCTATGGCTACATTAACACAAGATGTTAAACAACTAGTTCAAGAGAAGGCAAAAGCTATTCGCGTGAGTATTGTTCAGTCTGTAACAGCAGCGAAATCTGGTCACCCAGGTGGTTCTCTATCCATCGCCGATGTGATGGCCTTGTTGTACTATGTAGAAATGAATGTAGATCCAGCAAATCCAAAAGCTCCTAATAGAGATCGTTTTGTCCTTTCTAAAGGTCATGCAGCGCCTGCATTATATGCTACATTGGCTGAAAAAGGTTACTTTTCTAAAGATGAACTTTTGAATTTACGTAAAATTGACCATATGTTACAAGGTCATCCTGATATGAAACATACTCCAGGTGTTGATATGTCCACAGGTTCCTTGGGTCAAGGTATCTCTGCTGCATGCGGCATGGCATTGGCTGGTAAAATCGACAATGCAGATTACCGTGTTTATTCCATTCTTGGTGATGGTGAACTTGAAGAAGGTCAAGTATGGGAAGCTGCTATGTTTGCCGGCCATTACAAACTCAATAACTTAACTGCTTTTGTCGACTTTAATGGTCTTCAAATTGATGGAGATATTACTAAAGTTCTTTCTCCATTGCCTATTCCTGAGAAATTTAAAGCTTTTAACTGGAATGTTATTGAAGTAAATGGTCATGATCTTGATGAACTTCATAATGCTATTGAAGCAGCTAAAGCTTTCACAGAAGGCCCAACTTGCATTGTAATGCATACTGTAAAAGGTAAGGGCGTTGAAGAAATGGAAGGCCAAGCAGGTTGGCATGGCAAAGCACCAAGCGCTGAGCAAGGTATAGCCTTTGTTAATGAAATTATGGGGGTACAATAATGGGTAAAGCAACACGTGAAGCATATGGTAATGCGTTAGCTCGCATTGGTAAAGAAAATACAAATATTATCGTATTAGATGCAGATTTATCAAAATCTACTAAAACTGATACATTTAAAAATGTTTGCCCTGAACGTTTCTTTAATGTAGGTATTGCAGAACAAAATTTGATTTCTGTTGGTGCTGGACTTGCAGCAGCTGGTAAAACCCCATTTGTTTCTTCCTTTGCAATGTTTGCAACAGGTCGTGCATTTGAACAAATTCGCAATGCTGTATGTTATCCAAAATTGAATGTAAAAGTTTGTGCTACACATGCGGGTATTACAGTAGGTGAAGATGGTGCTACACATCAAAGCTTGGAAGATATTTCTTGTATGCGTACACTACCTAATATGACTGTAGTAGTACCTGCGGATGAACGTGAAACAGAAGCTGTAGTTGAATGGGCTGCATCCTATGAGGGTCCTGTATATGTTCGTTTGGGCCGTGCTGGTGTAGATGATGTAACAGCTGAAGGTTATACTTTTGTACCGGGTAAATCTACTACTTTAATTGAAGGTTCTGATGTAACAATTATCGCTTGTGGTGCTTTAGTTGGTCCTGCTGTTGAGGCGGCAAAAACCTTAGCTGAATCTAATGTATCTGCACGCGTTATTAATATGGCATCTATCAAACCAATTGATGCAGATGCAATCGTAAAGGCAGCTACTGAAACAGGTGCTATTGTTACAGCTGAAGAACATAATATCATTGGTGGCCTAGGATCTGCTGTGTCTGAAGTTGTTGTTTCTAATAAGCCAGTACCTATGGAATTCGTTGGTGTTCGAGATACATTTGGGGAGAGTGGTACACCAAAAGAATTAATGGCTAAATATGGCTTAACAGCAAAAGACATTGTAGAAGCAGTAAAACGTGTAATCACTCGTAAATAATCAAAGGGGATCCCATGATTGAATTTAAGAATGTTAGTAAAGTCTATGATAATGGTTCTGTTGCATTAGACGATGTGTGTTTAACTATAAATGACGGCGAATTTGTCCTCATTTGTGGTCACAGCGGTGCAGGGAAATCAACTCTATTTAAGTTGTTGACACATGAAGTTGTACCAGACACTGGTACAGTTATCGTTGATGACTTTGATGTTACGCGTATGAAGCGTAGTAAAATTCCAAAATTACGTAGAAAACTTGGTGTTGTATTCCAAGATTTCCGATTATTACCGAATAAAACGGTATCAGAAAACATTGCTTTTGCACTTGAAGTAATTGAAGAGAAACCAAAGGTAATTAAAGAAAAGGTAAGTCATGTACTAGAGCTTGTTGGGTTAACAGATAAGGCAAATGATTTACCAGAGGATTTATCTGGTGGTGAACAACAACGTGTTGCTATTGCCCGCGCCATTGTAAATCGACCATCTGTGCTCATTGCTGATGAACCGACTGGTAATCTAGATCCTGATACAAGTAAAGGTATTGTCGATTTGTTTAAACATATCAATAATTTTGGTACAACTGTTATTATGGTTACCCATAATATGGATCTTGTTTCGTATTTAAATAAACGTGTTATTCGTCTTAAAGATGGTCGCGTTCAAAGTGATAATATGAGAGGTGCTGAAATTAATGAAGCCTAGAACATTGAAATACTTTTTTAAAGAAGCCCTCAAATCTATGAAGCGTAACGGTCTTATGACGTTAGCATCTATTTCTACAGTGGCTTTATCTCTATTTATGCTGGGTGTATTCCTTTGCGGTGTTATCAATTTGAATAACATGGCATCTAGCTTGGAAAACCAAGTACAGCTAAGCATTTACTTAAAAGACGGCTTAACAACTGACCAAATTATGGCGGTAGGTAAGCAAATTAAAGCTATACCAAATCTTAAGCATTTGGAGTTTGTTAATAAAGAGCAAGCTATGAAGGAATTTAAAGCTCGCCTTGGTGATCAACAACAATTAGTAAATGCCCTAGGTGATGTAAATCCATTGCCAAATTCTTATGTATTAACCTTTGATAATCCTAGTGATGTTAAGGCTACAGCTAAATTAGCTACCACATTCCAAGGTGTTGAAAGTACACATTATGGTCAAGATATTGTGGAAGAACTCTTCCGTATAACTCAAGTTATCAGAATTGGTGGTATCGTATTAATTGCATTCTTAGCAGCAGCTACATTATTCATCATTTCTAATACAATTCGTTTGACTGTGTTTGCTCGTCGTAAAGAAATTGCCATCATGAAATATGTAGGTGCAACAAATGGCTTTATCCGTTGGCCATTCTTGATAGAAGGCATGTTATTAGGTCTAGTTGGAGCTATTATTGCCGTTCTTTGTGTAGGTGAATTCTACCATTTTATTACTATGGAAGTTTCCGAGTCTTTAGCATTCTTCCCATTAGTACCAATGTTCCCATTCTTCTATGATGTGGCTATCTATATTTTAGTTGGCGGTATTATAGTCGGTGCTATTGGTAGTACAATTTCTTTAAAACAATACATGAAGGTGTAATGTTTATGAAATACAACACAATCAAATCCCGTCTGGTGGCAACAATTTTAACAGGTATAGTAGTACTGGGAACACCACTATACATTGTTGCGGAAGATGAGGATTTAACGAATCAATTAGATTCAATTCAACAACAAGTTAATCAACAAAACTCTATTAAAGCTGATGCTGAAACTGTCATTGTTAGTGTATCTGAACAGTTGCGTCAAATTGAAGAGCAATTGCGTCAAGCTCAACAACAGTTAGAGTCTATTCAACAACAACGTGTAGCCGTTGAAAATGATATTACTGTTAATGAAAAGTTACTAGCAGAAGCACAAAAACGTTTAGAAGGACGGGAGTCCGTATTTTATAAGCGTGTACGTGATATTTATATCAATGGTCGTCTAAGTTATTTAGATGTTGTTATTGGTTCTAAAGACTTTAGTGATTTTGCAAATCGACTAGAGATTTTAAAACGCATTATTGATGCTGACATTAAATTAATCGATGAAATCAAAAAAGAACGTGCTGAAATTGCTGCACGTAAGCAAGCTCTTGAGCAATCTCGAGCTAAATTAGTGGAGCTTGAAAAGGCGGCAGTAGCTAAACAAGCTGAAATTGAACAAAAGAAGAAAGAACGGGAAGTCGTTCTTCAAAAAGCACAAAATGATCGTGCCACTGCAATGCAAGCTGTAGAAGAACTCAATGCTTCTTCCGCTCAAATTACTGCACTATTAAAAGCACGTCAAGCGGAACGTGCAGCGGCTCGTGCTGCTGCAGAAGCGGCGGCCGCAGCAGCAGCTCAACAGTCTGCACCAAGTTACTCTTGGGTGCAAGGTTCTGGTCAACTGGGTTGGCCTGTAAGTGGTGAAATTACTTCACCATATGGTTATCGTACACATCCAATTTGGGGAACAACAATTTACCATTCTGGTATAGATATTGGTGTTGATGAAGGTACACCTGTTCATGCTGCTGATGGTGGTACTGTTGTTTGGTCTGGTTGGATGGGCGGCTATGGTTATGCCGTAGTTATCGACCATGGTAATGGCATGTCTACCCTTTATGGCCATAATTCTGAGCTTGCTGTCTCTGAAGGACAAGATGTATCTAAAGGTCAAGTTATAGCCTATGCTGGTAGCACTGGTAATAGTACTGGGCCACACGTACATTTTGAAGTTCGTATAAGTGGGGATCCTGTGGATCCTATGGGATATTTATAATATGAAATTTGATACACGTACGGTGTTATGGAGCCTATTGAAATATATAGGCTCTGGCATCGTTATTATGTGGCTCATGTTTTGGTATCTATCTGGTTCATTCTGGGGGTTACCAAGACTATTTGTAGCCTACTATGCTGCGAGTCAAGTCTTTATGACACCTATGTCTAAAGCTACCCTTTATGATGGTATGTTAAAAGGTTTGATTGGCTCTTTGGGAGAGCCTCATAGTGTTTATTTAGATGCTGATGAATTTAAGTCCATGAAAATGCAAACATCTGGTACTTATGCTGGTGTAGGCATGGTTCTTGGGCATGATGATAAAGGTTTATATGCAGTTAGTATTATGGAAGATCAACCAGCTTTCAAAGCGGGCATTAAACCTGGAGACCATATTATTGCTATCAATGGTCAATCCACAAGTGATATAACTGTAGAAGATGCATCCTCTCGAATTCGCGGTGAGGCAGGTACTGTTGTAGCCCTTGATATAGAGCGCAATGGTGAAACATTGCACTTTGATATCACTCGTGAATCCATTGTGTTACCAACTGTTAAAAGTAAAATGCTTACAAGTACAGTGGGGTACATTCGTATCAGTCAATTCGCTGAAAATACAGCTGATGATTTTGAAACACAGTTTAAAGAATTGCAATCTCAAGGTATGAAGGAACTTATTTTAGATCTTCGAGATAATCCTGGTGGTTTGTTGTCTACAACAGAAAAGATTTCTAACTATATTATGCCTCCAGGTACACTAGTAACGGTACAAAATCGAGCTGGTAAAAAAGATGTTTATAAGTCGAATGGCCCAGAAGTAGCTATGCCATTAGTAGTTCTTGTTAATAAAGGGTCTGCTAGTGCATCTGAAATTATAGCTGGTGCTATTCAAGACCGTAAACTAGGTACCATTTTAGGTACTAATACATATGGTAAAGGTACAGTTCAAACTATTTACCCTAGCCTTGATAATGAAGGCGTTAAGGTAACTATTGCTAAGTACCATACACCAAATGATCGTGTTATTGACGGCATTGGTATTAAACCAGATGTAGAACTTGATTTACCAAAAGGTGTAAATCCATCTAGTACATTAGATGATATTCAAATTAAAAAGGCATTAGAGTTATTACAGCAATAATGCATAGGAGTTAAAATATGTTTATAGATAGAGCGCGTGTCTTTGTTAAGGCCGGTGACGGTGGGGATGGCATGTCTAGCTTCCGCCGTGAGAAATACGTGCCAAATGGCGGCCCTAGTGGCGGCGATGGTGGTAAAGGGGCAGACGTTATTTTTAAAGCGGACAAGAATATTAATACTCTTGTAGACTTTAGATATAAACGCCAGTTTAAGGCGCCTGCTGGTGGTAATGGTGAAAGCTCCAATAAGCATGGTCGCGGTTCTGAGCCACTTATTATCCCAGTTCCGTTGGGCACCGTAATTAAAGAAGAAGAAACAGGAAAAATTTTCTGTGATCTCGTTAACGATGGCGATACATTTGTTATTGCTAAAGGTGGTCGTGGGGGCCGTGGTAATGCACGTTTCCAAACAAGTGCTAACCGTGCACCGACATTTGCAGAAAAAGGTGAACCTGGTGAAGAGTTCTGGTTACAACTAGAACTAAAAGTATTGGCTGACGTTGGTTTATTAGGGTACCCATCTGTAGGTAAATCTAGTATTTTACGTAAGGTTTCTAAAGCTCAACCAGAGGTTGCGGCTTATCACTTTACTACATTGACACCTGTACTTGGGGTAGTAACAATCTCTGGGGACCGTAGTTTTGTACTAGCTGATATTCCTGGCCTTATTGAAGGTGCTAGCGAAGGTGTTGGTTTAGGACATAACTTCTTGCGTCACGTAGAACGGACTAATATTTTAATTCACGTCCTTGATGTATCTGGTATGGAAGGACGCGATCCAAAAATTGATTTTGATGCTATTAACGAAGAGCTTCGTAAATATTCTGAAAAATTAGCCAATAAAAAACAGATTGTTGCACTCAATAAGATTGATATGGTCTTTGATGATACAACAATTCCTGATACAAAAAAATATTTTGAAGATAAAGGCTACGAAGTATTCCTTATCAATGCATTAAGTGGCGAAGGTTTACCAGAACTTATGGAACGAGCGTACTACTATGTAGAAAACTACGAGCCAGAACCGGAAGCAACTGATGATACAGTAGTATACGAAGCAAAACCAGATGTAGAATTCGTTATCACTCGTGGTGACGATGCTGCATTCTATATTACAGGTAAACGTATTGAACGTTTAGTAGCAATGACAAATTTAAGTGATGATCAATCTCTTCGTAGATTCCAACGCATTTGGCGCTTTATGGAGCTAGATGCTAAATTAAAAGAAAAAGGTTGTAAAGACGGTGATGAAGTTGTAATTGGCGATCAACGCTTTACATTCCAAGAGT
>CAUHTB010000003.1 GCA_959608595.1 uncultured Veillonella sp.
GTACCAGCTCACCTTATCGAAAAGGCTCAAGAAATTCGGGAAATGACCGTAGAAGCCGCGGCTGAAGGTAGCGATGAATTGTTGGAAAAATATTTAGAAGGTGAAGAATTATCCTTAGAGGAAATTCGCCAAGGCTTGCGTGAAGGGATGATTAGTGGCCGTGTGTGCCCAATCATGTGTGGCAGTGCCACATCTCGTATTGGCCTAGATCAAGTATTGGATCGTATGATCCGTTACATGCCGGATGCAACTAAAAAAGTGATGACCGCAACTGATGCGGGAACCGGCGAACAATGTGTAGTACATGTAGATAAACCTTTAACTGCATTTGTATTTAAAACATTGTTAGACCCATTCGCAGGCAAACAAAGCTTTGTACGTATCTTCTCTGGTGAACTAAAAGAAGGCGATCGCCTTTATGATGTAAACCAAGGTGTAGAAGAAAAATGGGGCAAGATGGTTACCCTTATTGGGAAGCAACAAATCCCTGTATCTGCCGCTAAAGCTGGCGATATCGTAGTGATACCGAAATTGGCAAATGCTAAGACTGGCGATACATTAACTGCTCCTGACTTTAAAGTGACATACGATGCTATCCGTTTCCCTCAACCTCTATACACAGTAGCATTAGAACCTGTGAAAAAAGGTGAGGAGGAAAAATTAGCTAGTGCTGTTCTAAAAGTGGCAGAAGAAGATCCTACTTGTGTAGTAGTGAAAAATGCTGAGGCCCGTCAACTACAAATCGATTGTATGGGCGAGGTTCATCTCGAGCATATCCTCAACAAAATGGATCGTAAATATGGCGTACAAGCTAAACTTGTGACTCCATACATTCCATACCGCGAAACCATTAAAGGCTCCGCTGAAACCGAGTCTAAATATAAGAAACAAAGTGGCGGTCATGGTCAATATGGTCACGTTAAGATTCAAGTGGACCCATTATACGATGGAAGCGAATTTGCATTCGTAGACAAAATCTTTGGTGGTGCTGTACCTAAACAATACATACCAGCAGTGGAAAAGGGTGCCAAAGAAACCCTAGATAAAGGCTTAATTGCGGGATATCCTATGATTGGCGTGCAAGTGACACTCTTGGATGGATCTTACCATAGCGTAGACTCCTCAGAGTTAGCATTTAAAGTAGCTACGTCACAAGCTATCAAGGATGTAATTCCTAAGGCGAAACCAGTCCTATTAGAACCAATCTATGAAGTTAACGTGTTTGCACCAGATGCTTTCATGGGCGACATCATGGGTGATTTGAATAGCCGTCGAGGTCGTGTATTAGGCATGGAACAAAGTGAAAGAACAGGTATTTCTGTTGTTAAAGCACAAGTACCATTGGCTGAAATGGCCGACTATGTAACTGCATTGCGCTCCATCACTCAAGGACAAGGCGTATTTAACCGTCAGTTCCATACTTATGAAGAGGTTCCACATAAGCAAGCGGAAGAAATTATCGCTGCTCGTAAGACTCAAGAATAAAGTAAGACCATGTCCACGTACTGTATCAAATACAGTTAGAATCACTACAACTGAATAGATAATTGCATATCGTAACAACTTAATAGCATAACAATTGACGTAAGTCATAAATTTGAATAGTATTTTACACGAGCCCTCCATATATGTAGCGTATGGAGGGCTTTTACTATATTTGAAATAGATTAGGATAGAGCCTAATCGATAACGGAGAATATTGGGACCTAATCACTGGTATGTATAGATGCAGTGGAAATAATAGAATTGCTAGTCCTTTATGTATATATGTGCTAACATTAAGATAATATAATTGCTTATGTATCGGGTGTTATTTCTATACATCGGGAAAGGATCGTATATGTTTTTTTCTAGCATTACTGCAGATTATACAAAAATGGGCTATCCTAAAGCTATCGTACGAGCTTTGGATTTCCTAAAAAATACAGATTTGAAAGCATTGCCAGGCGGCCGCCATGCTATTGAAGGGGATATGATGTATGCCAATGTAGACGATGTGGAATCAAAATTATTTGAAACTACAAAACCTGAGTCTCACCGCAATTATGTAGATATTCAATTCATGGTATGCGGCGAAGAAAATATGGGCTTTTTTGTAGATAAAGGCCTCGTAAAACCTGTAGAGTCTTATCCAGATCGTGATTGTTATTTCTACCCAAACGAAGCTGTCGATGAAGGACAAATCCATTGCCCAGAAGGGTACTATACAGTATTCTTCCCATCTGATATCCATAGACCACTATTAGCTGTTAATGATAAGCCTATTAAAATCCGCAAGGTTGTTGTAAAAGTGCATGTGGATCTCTTAGGCGAGTAATCCTATGAAGCGATATGAAATTATAGGTGTCTTACTAACCCTATTAGGTGCTGTTTTATGGGGCGTATCAGGTGCTTCAGTACAATTCTTAAGTAACTTTAGGGATATGAACTTGGAATGGCTAGTCACCATGCGATTAATTACAGCAGGACTGTTGACTGTTATTTATGCATGGTTTAAATATGGGAATTCTATCTTCCATGTCTTTCGTAGTTTAAAAGATACAGCAGGCCTTATCGTTTTTGGCGTATTTGGCATGGCTTTATGCCAATATACATACTTTAAATCTATTGCTTTAGCAGGAGCTGGTATTGCGACGGTACTCCAATACTTGGCGCCATCCATGATTATTATATACATGCTAGTACGTTATGGTAAACTACCCTCTAAAGGGGAGATTATTTCCGTTATACTGGCCTTGGTAGGTACGGTTTGTTTGATGGGGAATGATGGCTTTTCTATGGAGCGATTCCCATTGGCAGTGCTCGTATGGGGACTTCTATCTGCTGTAGGGGTCGCTGTATATAGTGTTTCTCCTGTAGATTTACTATATAAATATGGAACCTTGCCGATTGTAGGATTTGGTATGCTTCTCAGTGGTATTGTTGCTGCTATTTTATTTCATCAGCCAAATTCGTATGCTATGTGGGATGTATGGACTGTTATTGGCTGTTTCAATGTTGTCTTTTTAGGGACAATTGTATCCTTTAATGCTTATTTAGAAGGTGTTAAGAGAATAGGTGCAGTGCCAGGATCCATTTTGTCATCTATTGAACCGATTTCAGCAGCTTTCTTTGGATGGGCTTTGTTAGGCAACCAATTTAGTGCATTAGGGCTAATTGGCATGGCTATGATCATTGCTACTGTTATTATAATTGCTCTAGAAAAACGTACATAGTTTGAGGTCTCTTTGCTGGATATTGCGGTTTAGAGGCCTCTTTGTTATGATTGTACATAATGTGAAAGTAGTTGTTAGAGGAGGTTGTATGGAGGAAAAACAATGGAAGGGCATGGGCCTTGCCATTTTAGGGGCCCTATTTTGGGGGCTTTCAGGCACATCTGTACAATTCCTTGAAAATGCAAAGCATATCAATGTGGAGTGGCTACTAGAAGCGCGTTTGCTCATAGCAGGTATATTGTCGATAGGCCTTGCCTATATAAGGGATGGTAAGCGCATTTTCTCTATCTTTAAAGAACCAAAGGATATAGGGAAATTATTAGTATTTGGTATTTTAGGTATTGCTTTAGCTCAGTACTCATACTTCAAGGCTATTGCCATTTCAGGAGTCGGTATTGCTACGGTCCTTCAATATGTTGCGCCTACGCTGATCATTATCTATTTATTTTTGAGATACTTTAAAAAGCCATCTGTACCAGAGCTTTTCTGTATTGTATTAGCCTTGGTGGGAACACTCTGTATCGTCATGCAAGAAGGGTTAGATATTTCGAACTTTAATGTGCTTGCTTTATTCTGGGGGCTTGTATCGGCATCTAGTATCTGTGTATATACATTGCAACCTATTGAGCTATTAAAGAAATATGGCACCACATCCATTGTGGGCTTTGCCATGTTTATCTGTGGTATTTTATCTTTAGCTATGTTTCAACAAGTAGAATCGGAAGCCCTCTGGGATGGCATGACCTGGTTAGGATTATTCGCCATCATCATACTTGGTACAGTCGTATCCTTTAATGCTTATATGGAAGGGGTTAGACTCATTGGTCCTATACAAGGCTCTATACTTTCATCATTAGAACCAATCTCAGCAGCGATCTTTGGATGGGTATTGCTAGGGAATCATTTTACGCTGGTCGGTATTTTTGGCATGATTTGCATCATTGCAACCGTATTCATTATCGCCTGGGATCGACAACGTCAAATTAAACGAGAAGTACTAAAAAAATTAAATAAAGAGGAAATTGTGTGATCTGCGTATGTATGCTCTTTTGGGGCATACACTAAGGGTATAATGCATTGTACCGAAGTGGTACAGTAGAGAACAACAGCTTAAAAAACATATATTACTATGTATACTTATTATGCATAGTGTGTATGTTTTTTTATTTCTAAAAATATCAATATAAGTTATAATAAATACAAGAATTATTATTGATGTATATAGAAATTTATAATTCTGTATACATAATCTTATTGGTTGACTATTTAATTAGCTATTTGTGTAGCTCTTAATATAGTTGAAATATAGGTATCTATTGTATTTTAGGAGGTAAGTATGTCTGTAAAAGATTTCGTACAACAACGCCGCGATGATTTTATCTCTATGCGTCGAGATTTTCATATGTATCCAGAGCCAGCTTGGCTCGAATATCGTTCTGCCGCTAAAGTAGCTGAAAAGCTAATTGCTTTGGGTTATGATGTGGCACTCGGTGCAGAAGTGCTTGATTTAGATTCTCGTATGGGCTTGCCGAGCGAGGATGTTATGAAAGCAGCAATGGCTCGTGCTATGGATGAAGGTGCTGATCCTGAACTAGTAGAGAAGATGGGCTATGGTAAAACAGCTATTGTAGCAACTATGAAGTTCAGTGATGATGGTCCTGTAGTAGCGTTCCGTGCAGATATGGATTCCAATGATGTAATTGAATCTAAAGCATCTAACCATATTCCTGCTAAGGCTGGTTTCCGTTCTCGCCATGAGAAGGCTATGCATGCGTGTGGTCATGATACACATATGACAATGGGCCTTGGTCTTGCCGAATATATTGCTACACATAAGGATGGCTTGAAGGGTACTATTAAACTTATCTTCCAACCAGCAGAAGAAGGCGTGCGTGGTGCTAAAGCGATGGTAGAGGCTGGCGTAGTAGATGATGTTGACTTGATGTTCGGTATGCATATCGGATTTAATGAACAGTTATCTAATTGCTTTGCTTGTAGTGATCATGGCTTTTTAGCGACTACAAAACTTGATGCTGTATTCCATGGCTATTCTTCCCATGCAGGTGGTTCTCCAGAAAAGGCTCAAAATGCCATGCTTGCAGGCTGTACAGCTGTTATTAACTTACAAGCCATTGCTCGCCATAGTGGGGGTGCATCTCGTATGAATGTAGGTGTTTTTGAAAGTGGTACAGGTCGCAATGTTACTCCTGATGTAGCAACACTTAAATTAGAAACTCGTGGTGCTACTACAGAGATTAATGATTATATGATTGAACGCACTAAGACCATTATTAAAGGTGCTGCAGAAATGCATGATTGTACCTTTGAAATTACAAAACAAGGTGAAACTCCGGCAGGCCGTATTAGCGATGATTTAGCTCGCGAAGTACAATCTATCATTGAACCATTAGGTATCTTTAAAGAAGTTCCATTCGATTATAGCGGCGGCGGTAGTGAAGACTGTGCGTATTTCTTAAATCGTGTTATTGATTGTGGTGGTCGAGCAACCTATATGGTATTGGGCTCAGCTATTAAAGCACCTCATCATAATCCATTATTCGATATCGATGAAGAAGATATGTTAAACGGCATTGTTGCATTAGGTACAATTGCTACTCACTATTTAAAATAGGACATATTGATTGAGATATTGTGATGCATATATCCAAACTACAGGTACATAACTATATAGATGTATACATCGAAATATGTATAGTGTGCTATATATTAGATGTAATATGAGTATTAGATTGTGGGGAGTTATATGATTCAACGAGAGCGTTTAGCTAAGGACTTTGATTCTATGGCACAGTTGACTGCACCTGGTGAAGGTATTAATCGTCTAGCTTTCACCGATTCTGATTGGGAAGGTCGCCAATATATTATTGATTGTATGACTGATGCGGGTCTAACTGTAGAGATAGACAATTTTGGAAATGTGCTAGGCTATAAGGTAGGTAAGAATCCTGATTTACCGGTTGTCATGGTTGGTTCTCATACGGACAGCGTACCTAATGGAGGCAATTATGATGGTGTTGTAGGTGTATTATCTGCTATCGAAGCGGTTCGCAGTATGACTGATGATGGTTTTGAACATGACCATACCATTGCAGTAGTAGACTTTATGTGTGAAGAGTCTAGCCGTTTTGGAGCAGCTACATTGGGCAGTAAAGCTATGCGTGGTGAATTGACATTACAAGATTTACATCGCTTAGTAGATAAACAAGGCATTTCCTTGTATGATGCATTGAAAGATCGTAATTTAAATCCAGATGCTATTGAGCATATGGAATATAAGAGACCTGTAAAGTCTTTCACTGAAATACATATCGAACAGGGTAAGGTGCTAGAGCACGAAGCTAAACACATCGGCATTGTAACAGGGATTGCTGCACCAGAGCGGTTCTATGTAACAATCCGTGGTAATGCGGATCATAGTGGGGCCACACCAATGAACTTGCGTCATGATGCGTTATGTGGGGCTTCAAAAATCATCCTCGGTATAGAGGAGATTGCATCCATGCAAGAAGAGCCTCCAGTAGTGGGCACAGTCGGGGTAGTAGAGGTTGTGCCAGGAGCGATGAACGTTATTCCTGGGGAAGTAAAACTCGGTGTAGATATTCGCAGTATTTCTAAGGTGGCCCGTGATTCTGTAGTTACCCTCATTAAAGAATTTATTGATGTTATTGCAGAGAAACGAGGCTTATCCTATACAATTGAATCTATTGCACAAGATCACCCGGTGGTGATGCATCCAGGAATGATTCGCGAAATTGAAGAGGCTGTTCAGTCTGTAGGCGTAGACTATATGACTATGCCAAGCGGTGCTGGTCATGATGCCATGCATTGGGCGGATGTAGTTCCTACAGGGATGATTTTTATTCCATGCCGCGAAGGTATTAGTCATAATCCGGCTGAATTTGCAGATATGGATGACATCGTTACGGGAGCTAAGATATTAGACACAGTGCTAAGAAAGCTTAGCTTAGAAAGTACTAAACTTAACTAGATTGAGTGCAGTGGAATATTTGATGTAGATATAATTTAGTTAGATTTGTGTTAACTAGCTAAGATATCATGTTTTACGTGGTTAGAAGAGTGTATTCTGTAATAGAATGGCAGAGAATACTCGCTATTGGTAGGGAATACATGGATTGGAGAGATTATGGTTATTGCTGGTATTGTTATCGTAGTGGCAACGTTTATTGCCATTATTAAACAGTTTGAAACACGGCTCGTGTTGTTATTATCGGGCTTGTTAATGTGCTTTATTGGTGGGCAGTTTAGTGCTGGTACGACAGCCTTTGTAAAAGAGCTTACAAATCCAGGGCTTGTACCAACCATTTGTACAGTGCTTGGTTTTAGTTATGTTATGGAGTATACAAAATGTACAGAGCACATGGTATATTTCATCTCTGCAGGCCTAAAAAAAATGACTAAAATCATCATTCCTGGTGCTGTTATTATTACGTTCTTGATCAACATTGCGTTACCTACAGCGGCAGGCTGTGCAGCTGCAGTAGGTGCTCTATTAATTCCTGCACTTATTCGCTCTGGCGTGCATCCAGCGATGGCAGGCTCTGCTATTTTCCTAGGTACATGGGGAAGTGCATTGAGCCCAGGTCTTATGTTTAACCCACAAGTAGCACAACTCGCCGGTGAAGACGTAATGACCGTTATTGCGAGCTTCTCTATGCAAGCTATTATTGGCATTGTCGTAGCAGCTATTTTGCTCAATATCGTAGCTATCGTTAAGAAAGAGAATACAGGATATGTATTGAAAGATGCTAACGAAGAAGAAGGTAAAGAATTTAAAGTAAATTATTTATATGCTATCATCCCAATTATTCCGCTTGTATTACTCGTACTCGGTAGTAAACAAGTAGCAGTGATTCCTGAAATTTCTGTTCCTGTATCTATGCTCATTGGTACAGCTATCGGTATTATTGCCGTACGTCCGAATGTAACGGAAGCAGTTAAGAAATTCTTCCGCGGTACTGGCGATGGTATGTGTGATGTAGTAGGTCTTATGGCTGCTGCTGCAGCCTTTACAGCTGGTATGCAATATATCGGCCTTACAAGTGCACTCATTGATGGCATGAAGAACTCTCAACAAATCGCTCAAATTGGTGCAGCCTTTGGTCCATTCTTATTAGCTGTTATCTCTGGTTCTGGTAATGCAGCAGCCCTTGCATTTAACGGAGCTGTTACACCGCATGCGGCAGACTTTGGCTATGGCATTATGCAACTCGGCTCCATGGCCCAATTGGGTGCTGGCATCGGCCGTAGCATGAGTCCAGTAGCAGGTGCAGGTATCATCATTGCCGGTCTTGCAGGTATTAACCCTATGGAAATGGCAAAACGTAATGCGGTACCATGTATTATTGCTACAGTAGTGATTATGCTGTTGTTATTATAATTATAATTAGATGAAAGTAGTTGTGCAGTTGTAATGCTATAAAGCGCATCTGCTCAACGACCTTAAATTTAAAATTTACAAGAAAAGAACCCCATCATGATTAATATCATGATGGGGTTCTCTTTATATTGTAGATTTTCATTATTTAAGTTTAAAGCCAATCCATAAAGCGGAAATAATAAATAAGCCACCACTAACCCAGAATAGGGTAGTAAAGCCTAGCCATGCCATAAGGCTAGCACCACCAACAGACCCCAAGAAATAACCGAAAAACAAACAAGACTGATTATAGGAAAATACTTGGCCTGTAAATTCTCGAGGCGTTTTTGAAGAGAGGTACGTGTTTAAGGCAGGCAACATGCCACCTAAACCAAAACCTTGTAGGAACCTGATGATTGCCAGTTGATATACATCAGAAACATAGGCTTGAGGGATGTTTAGAATCCCTACATAAATAAGAGATACTACTAATACTTTGCGTGGCCCGATCTTGTCGACTAATTTACCTAGTGGAGAACTACTCATAAGTTGAGCAATACCCATAGCGGAGAATACAGCGCCTGCAATAAATGCTAGATTTTCTGTATCACTAGGAACGATTCCCTTAATATATACAGAGATAACAGGTTGTAAGGACATGATGCATATTGCATAGATAAAGGACGCTACACATAATGCGACAATACTATTAAATTCCGGTATTTGCTCTTTCAACTTACGGAGGGAAAGTTTTTCAGGATTCGGTTGTGGTACATAATTTTCATGGATGAATATAGTAGCCAGCACACCAGCTAAACCCATGAGCGCACCGACGATGATGAAGTCATTACGAATGCCTACTGTATCTGCAATATATCCACCTAATAAAGGCCCTATTAGTGAACCAGCAAGATTAGCAGATGCTAATAATCCTAAGGCCCAACCTGTCCGCTCAATAGGTGATTCTGAAGCTATTAATGTAATTGATGCCGAGTAAAAGCCACTTACTAGACCTTGGACGAGCCGGATTAAAACAACCCCTTCGGGTGTAGTTTGAAAAGCAATTAATATATTACATAATGCCATGCCAAAGCTAGATCGTATTAATGTAATTTTGCGACCTTTTTTGTCCGCCACACGCCCCCAAAATGGAGCAGCCAAGCAAACGATAATATAGGTGGCACCTGTAGCTAACCCAGACCATAAGGACATAGCTTCTGGAGTTTGCACGCCTAAATCATGAAAGTATAAAGGCAGAATTGGAGCTAACTGGCTTACACCAAAGGCTGTACAAAATACACAGACTAAACTGATGTACACCGTTCGTTTCCACGTTTCCAACGTATCCCTCCTTTCTTAGTTTTAGTACGTTCTTAATAAAATAATACCCTTATTTCTTTTTAATTTCATCCCAATCGCTTAAGTCCGGCAGTTTATTGCTTGTTATAGATTCTTGGATCCAGTAGTTGATGGAGGTTAAGTTGCTAGAGTCTCGTTCAAAGCCATATACGATGTCGTCCTCTACGTCGTCTTCTATAGTGATATAGAGGCTAATGTGTAAGTTTTTACCTTTTCCACGCTCGATGAAGTAGCTAATACCTGGATCGTCGAGGTTAGATGGGCGAACTGCCATGATATCATACTTGCCATTGGCTACGCCTTCTAAGGCATCCTTAATCATTTGATTGGAAAGCTCATATTGATTGAGGTAGAAAATATCGTTGTCGCAAGTTAATACATACTCTCGTGGAGGCGTAGTATTTTTGTACTGTCTCTCCCAGCTTTCATCAATAACAGGCAATGTAGCATGATCATAGAATTCTTTAATTAAAGCGAGCCCTTCAGGAATGGACATTTCTTTAAAGTATCGTATTTCATATACTGTAGGCTCTGAATTTTCATCTCGTTCGTCAGTAGCCTCAAGGTAGCCGTATAGATAGATTGTACAAGAGTTTTTATCTTCATTGTGGAACATAACGATACTGTACACATCATAAATGACGTTTTCTATAGATTGACGATTATCATAGATGATAAAACTGAGGTATTTTTGTGTATCCCATTCACGATGGATGAATGCCCAGTCGTATTTATTAGTGCGCCAACCAGTAGTAGATTCCTCGAAGATTTCTAATACATCAACAGAGTTTTGAGGCCATGCAGGTGGCATAGGATTACAAGTTGTAGAAGATTCTTTTACGCCTTCTTTATACTGATAGTGTCCATTAACGAGTTCAAAGGCGTCTAATCGCTCAGACGCTTCGTCAGGAATTGCCAATGGCTCACCAGTACCTAACCAATTATCATTTCTTGTGTTGAGATGTCTGATGCTTTCACGAGCATGCTCGTAGAACGCAACGGCTTGATCTAAATCCGGTTCTTTTGTAATGGCACCAGTTTCGTAGCAATAGCCGGCTGCCAGTTGCCATAGATGGTCCGCATATTCATAACTACCGTATCTATCGTGACATTTGCTAGCCTGATTAACGCACTCTATGGCGGTTCTTATGGCAGGGCTATTACCTTTTTTGAAAGTAAATACATACGCGAGATATGGCCAGATAGCATCGAGAGTGTAAATAGCTGGTTGTTGCAATAAGTGAGCAATGCGCGACCAGTCTTGGGACTGACCATCGATGTTCAAGGTGCGAATAATGATGGCTTGCATAGTAACATAAGCGTGGTCGTCAAAGTCTAAATAATCTGGGCTTATAGCAGCACGCTCATAGTATCTGAGGGCCTTTTGAATATCCTGAGGGATTCTTTTGTTAGACAAATGTGGTTTTGCATAGTACTCGGCAGCTTCACGCAAACACATGCCATTATTCATGGCGGCGCCGCGCTCAAAATATTCGAGAGCTCCTTCGTGCTCCCCACGAGATTTACAAATATCGCCAGCTAAATACATCATGAGTGGCAAACCTGCTGCAGCTCCTTCAAAAATAATTTGTTCTTCCATTGCCTTATTATTTTGCTCGGCATAGGTAAGGCGCAAGTTGCGGTACGCAATGACAAGGCCTGCCGCTGCGGATTTATGCAACCATTGCTGTACTATAGATGTTATTTTCGGGTCCGATCTACGTTGATTTGCTTGTACAAATAAAGATTTTAAAAAATGGACAATACCAGATGGTTCACCTTCATTAACTATCTTTTGTGCAGATGGCAAGATGTGGTAATCCCCCCACTGGAATACATTGGCAATGGCGTAGGCACAGTAGGAACAACCCTTTTGGGCACCCTCATAGACGCGCTGGAATGCTTGGTCCTTTGTCATAGGCAACTCTTTTTCAATAGTTGGTGTAAGGGCACCAGAGCTACGCATAGCTTGTAAAATAGCGATGGCACTGCCTTTTCGAATAGCCGTATGTAAATAACTATACGCTTTTGTGTCATCCTCAGGAAAGCCTGCCTCAATCCACGTGAACTGAGGGCCGGAATAGACGCGCGCCAAAATAGCGTACACATCGCCAATACCAGGAATCGTTTGGCCTTCCTCGTCTAATTTCACAAGGGTTTCAAGCTCAGCCTTGCCCGCCCAAGCGATATCTTTATTACATTGATGGAATATTTTATTGAAAGACTGCTGTATTTGATCAGTGAAATAAAAACTCATGCTCTCTCCTCCACATAATAATCAGTAAAACCTGATAACATATGTAATTTCAGTATACTATTAGTGTTTATGGGAAAACAATATAAAGATTCTGAATTTACTTGACTTTCATTCTATAGAAACATTATAATCAGATTATAATTTTATACTCGCCTAAAGAAACCGATGAGGTGGAGATAAAAATAGGAAATGCACTCACAGAGAGCGGGATTAGCTGAGAACCCGTAGTACGCAGCTTATTAAATGGACCACCGAGGGCGCATGGAACAGAATGAACTGTCATTCCTAGTATGGTGCGACGTCACACGAGCGTTAGTCGTGAGGGATATGTTAGTATCCTGCGAAAGGGGAATGCACTGCATTCAAACAAGGTGGTACCGCGATTTATAGCATAATACAAATATTTTCTAATAATTGTATAAGAATAGAACTATAGACTCGTCCTTGACGTTATATTGTCATGGGCGAGTTTTTTTATTGGCAAACGCCAGATGGAGGTTCTCATGATTTTCCCTAGTCTTGACCGTGTGAAAGCTATCGCACCGGGCTACGATATCGTGCCTGTATATATGGAAATTTTATCCGACGTACGCACACCGATTAGTGTGTTGAAAGCGTTGAAACAAGTGAGCAGTCATACGTACTTGCTTGAAAGTGCGGATAATAGTAATCATTGGGGCCGTTACTCCTTCTTGGGCTATGATCCTAAGATTGAGCT
>CAUHTB010000004.1 GCA_959608595.1 uncultured Veillonella sp.
ACTATAGAGTGTTTACTGATAATGGAAGTCTTAATTTAGAAATTGACTATGCTGATTACAAAGACTATGACTGGCGTAACACAAAAATAGCTTATGAAAAACTAACGGACAAGAATGTTCGTGATTTCTTTCAGGACATGGCAAAACATAATCCAGCAAAACACATTTCTGATATAAAGGGCACTGTATTTTCATATCCTACTGTTACCTACAGCACTTGGGATAGCATGAAGATGCCACACCTTGAAAACGGTAAAAAAACAACGCTCACTATCGACACGATCAATTTTAAATTTAAGGGCTATAACATGCGTCATCCCTTATATCACGCAGGATTTGTCTATTATAATAACACCCCTGTTCTGAACAAGGTTCCTACAAATAAATTATTGGCCAATTATGTGCTTCCCTCTGTGCAAAACCTAAATGAATTAAATCAATATTCACGCATAGAAAACTTAAACGGTGTACAATACCGAGTACCAAAAGACGCCATATACGAAGGTCAACGTAAGGGCTCCGACCACCAAGATATTAGACACTACAAAAAAGGGAACATAATATTCTTTGTTTCTACTGACAATGTTCCTAAGAACCCATATGCGCGTGATCTTGTTGTAAATGGTCATTACAATTTTAAAACGGAGTTAAATACGTCCTGGGATATTTACTATTCCTACCCAACATCAGATTATATTAATTATGCCGTTATATGGAATAATAATATTCCTGGGCTATCCACACACATCTATAAACCCCATAAAGATGATCACATCCTAACCTTTTACTCCTATGATGGAACCTATAGTTTTATCTATACCATCATTTATCCAAGTTTTTTACATGCTGAGGAAGTTCAAAAATTACGGAATATGATTGAGTTTTTTGACTCTACCAATAATCCTAGCTTTAAACTGAAAGAGCATGTTCTATTCCCAGAAACAGAGTAGCGCCATGCCCATTAAAACATTATTCAAAATCAACCTAATAGTATCAGACGTATAAACAAAACAGCCAGTACTGCAAATCGCAATACTGGCTGCTTTTCTCTCTATTTCTTTTTAGACATAAGTGTACCCAAACAGATAGATAACATATTAATTAAGCTTTAAGGCAATTTAAAAACATCAGCTTCCCAAAGGTGCTTCAGCACAGGAAACTCTTGCTTATTCTGACGACTAATCAGCCTTGCCATTTCTACCATATTACGAATATCATGATAAGACCTCTTCACCTCATTGGCTTTATAAGCAACTTCAATGCTATACACATATTGATCATCACGGATTGTAAAATATGTATAATTAGTACCATTATCAAATTTTATACTGCCGCTAAATGCAGGCACACCATTATTCCAAATGGTAGCATTATCATTAGCTGAGTACGGATATTTTCGACTCACCGTATCTATCGTAGTAAAAGCACCTGCATAAAAATGTTTTTCATCATTTGGAAAAATCGGACGACGCTTAACTAGCTGCACTATACCCCCACCCTCGTAAACGCGTGTTTCCTCACCATAGGAGGTAGGCTCGTAATCAGCTTTTCGCTTACTATTCTTGAACACACGATATTCAAAGTTTCCCCATTTTTCAACATTAGAATAGCGATCTATTGCTTTTGTATCCTCTACCGATGGAATCACATAATTCGCTAAAGCCCCTTCTGCATAATTAATATGATCAGGATTGCCATTGCCACGGTTTATGATGTTAACACGATACACATGGTTCATATCACTAGGTAGGGAAAACTCAACACCTGTATTTGTTCGCGGCTCAATTTTCTCCTCTTTTCCAGGGATACTTGTCATAATCCCATACTTCTGATGCCATTGGCCATTTTTTACCGTTTTATATGTGAAAGCACGATCCGTATAGGTGGTCTTATGGTCTACATCCACAACGATATCTGCATTCATACTTTTAATATAATATTGAGGGCTACCATTTACTACATTAACTACTGGATTAGTGCCATCATTAATCACCTTATTTTCAAGGCTTGGATAAGGCATAGAAAAACGAATATGCTGTGTATCATTGTCAAAGATAAACACCGTACTCTGATTAGCTTGACGTTTTAAAAACTTAGCATTACCCTCCATATATGACTTAGCTTGCTCCAAGGTCCTACGCCCATCTCTTACAGTCTGTGCTACAACAGGACCTGAACGACGTCTAAATTGAGCCTCCACAAGATCCATATCAGCACTATTATAAGAATAGCTTTCATAAGCAGTATCAGGTACCATGGCATCACCACCAGGGATATCTATATTGGCAGCATGAGCTGTTACCATAAGGCCAAGTGCGCAAAGACCTGTTAAAATTGCTTTCTTTATCATATAATTCCCTCAATATAAATAGGCCTTATATAAGACTAACCTTCTATAGCCTCAACTACTTCGCCGATGTACATATAGTGCGGTTCCCAGCAATCTTTGCCAGCTTGGGTGTACATGGACGGATTGGCCGCATAATATTCCTTTACGCTATCCGCCAAATGAGCTTCATCAAATTGGTGTTCATATAATTTTTTACATACAAATGTTAAATCTGCTTCTTTGAAAGTCACGCCGTTCCTTGCCGCTACTGGTGTTAGCCCAGAGTTAGCTACCTTATCTTCGTTGCGACCAGAATGAGATCCTAAATAACCAAGTGCCTTGCGATGGCTTTCAGGGAAGAAACTAACGGTAAAGGTATCGTATTTCGCCATAAATTCTTGTGTATAACGAGCTGGATGGATGTACACGGTCACCGTGGAAATATCCCCGCCATTAGGGCCCCATACGTTGCCCATACTGCCCCAGCTAACTGTACACGTATTAAAATCATCAAACGTACCAGCCGTAACAAGAGCCCAACGTTCCTCAAACATGGTAAAAGCTTTATAATCCTTCGTTTCAAATGGTTTCATAGTAACCTCCGAACATAGAATTTACTTAACAACACCCTCATCAAAATGTTCTTTATACACTTCATAATACATCGCATCAGCGATATCGTAAAACTCTTTATTTAAAGAATCTTTCACAACGGGTCTACGCGCAAAGGCACCGCGATCGATAGGCCGAGGCGTTCCATCAAAGCCAAAGCGACTGATTTCCTCTTCATCGCGCATAATCCCTGGATTAGACCACATATCTTCATTCATATTCGCATCCGCATCAGTATTAATCGCCGTTGACCCTTGCTGTTGCGCCCGATAGACCTTGCTAGCTGCGGAATTACTACTATCATAGGTGAATGTCATGTCCTTAACGGTAATCACTTTCTCATCATTCCACTGATACGCTTTATATACCGTCGCCTTAATCGTATAAATAGGCGGCTCAAACCCGATGACCTTCACCGTATTCACGTCAATATAGGACGCGCCACGCTCGTCTACATTAGGAATATCCGACACAAACTGAGATACCTGCTTAAACTGCGGCTGAGACGTGAGCTCCTCAATTGTAATTGCTTGGGCTGAAATGGTGAAAGCTAGCATAAGCCCTAGCGTTATTAAAAATCGATGTAACATATATCTTCTCATATTTCTAAACTTTTACAAAATAAATAAACACAACCTTATAAGCATAAGTATACTATGCAAATAAGACTGTGCCTATTATTTATAAGTTTATATTTATTTCAATTTGACGATATATCTTTACAAAATAAAGCTCAAAGTGCATTTAAAAGGGCATAGGTAATAGAAGTCGATCTTATCCACGATCAAAAATCGACTTTTAATTTTAGCCACTATAAACTGCCATACTAACCAAACCAGAATTACACCACTCTCAAATACCTGTGTAAGTAGGCATTCTAAAGTTTAAGTTTTAGAGGTTTACAGAATTACACTACTCTCAAACGCCTTAGATCCATTCCTGAAAGGTAGAGAAGTTTTAGAGGTTTACAGAATTACACTACTCTCAAACGGTAGTTGCCGATAGCTATTTTTTGATTTAGTTTTAGAGATTTACAGAATTACACTACTCTCAAACACATGGTTTAAGCGTTATTTTAAATCGATTGTTTTAGAGATTTACAGAATTACACTACTCTCAAACTAGCGTTGCAATCGGTCGCACAAACAATATGTTTTAGAGATTTACAGAATTACACTACTCTCAAACGCGTATCAGTAACCACATCAAGATTATTGGGTTTTAGAGATTTACAGAATTACACTACTCTCAAACTGATATTTACACAACAATAACAGGGCGAACGTTTTAGAGATTTACAGAATTACACTACTCTCAAACGTATGAGCATATGACGGCCAATCGAATTGAGTTTTAGAGATTTACAGAATTACACTACTCTCAAACGCGTAATTAGTGATAGAGTAATCCTTGATGGTTTTAGAGATTTACAGAATTACACTACTCTCAAACCAGCCTTAGCCTCTGCCGTATATTTAGCGAGTTTTAGAGATTTACAGAATTACACTACTCTCAAACACATCGCATACATTTGCAGACTTATCAAACGTTTTAGAGATTTACAGAATTACACTACTCTCAAACGCATTTGATGATGTACACAAAACAGACAGTGTTTTAGAGATTTACAGAATTACACTACTCTCAAACCCAAGCAATTTTGAAAATGGGTTTGTAGATGTTTTAGAGATTTACAGAATTACACTACTCTCAAACCGATGGGTTGCACCATTATGGCGACTATTGGTTTTAGAGATTTACAGAATTACACTACTCTCAAACCTATTTCACGTTTCTCATTGAAATAATAAAGTTTTAGAGATTTACAGAATTACACTACTCTCAAACCAGTATCTTGTGTATTTAAATTCTTTCTCTGTTTTAGAGATTTACAGAATTACACTACTCTCAAACTGTAGTCCTTAATAGTGTGTAGTTTTTCTAGTTTTAGAGATTTACAGAATTACACTACTCTCAAACCCCAAACTAAATTTGAGGCTCAAGAGTAACTCGGGCTACCACCAGGTGTAATTCTGTATTCTCTTTAAATAACACAGAAATCATTATCTAAAATATACCCATTTATAAGGCTTTTATCAAGCTTTTCTTTGTTTAGAAATCCTGTTGTTAGACAAACTAAGCGTAATTGCCGACTCAGCATATTTTGATAAAATGCATTAAGCTCATCATCATTTAAAACTAGATCTAAATTTACCACAATATATAACATAGGAGATAATAATGAATCTACCACTTCTATATAGGACATTAGATCCATAATATCTCCTTTACGATTAAACTCAAAATTAAAACTTCCTAATTTAATAAGTTCAGCAGTACCAATTTCAAGTTTATGTTGAATCGATAAAGGATATCCAAATTCTAAAGAGTAGTAAAAAGCATGCAGTCGATTAACAATATCGGCTACTTCTTCTGTCATCAATAAAGCTTCTTTAGATAGCTGGTTTTGTAATTTAGTTAATAGAGTTTTACTATTTACATCCACATATAATGGGTTCAGTATTATATGACTATATTTATCTATAGTAAATGCCTTATCCTTGTCATTTAAGATCCACGGCCCTTCACCACCATCACACTGTATATCAAGTTCTGTAACCATGCGTCGAAATACTTTACGATCTTCAAAGGATATCACCGTTACCTTATCATTAGATATTTCAAAATCCAATATAGAGTCTTGATACATCAATTTCATATCATGAGCACCCTCTCTGTTGAATCTATAACTTCACTTTGCTTATCTCCAACTACAATTTCCATTCTGGAAAACTGCTTTTCTGTGACAGTTAACATAAATAAGCTACCACTTGGTGGCTTATTTTTTCGTACATGTTCCATGATAAGATTAGCACTAGTTGTATTAAGAACTAACTTTGAATATACAGACTCTTGTAACATAAGGAAGCCAGATACAATTAAATACTTTCTAAAATTCCTATATTCTTTTCGATCTTCCGATGTTAACGTCGGCAAGTCAAACATCACTAGTATTCGCATAAATCTATAGCTCATATTCTATAAACCTAATCTGATTAGCATCGTGAGTACGCAATGCATCAAATACACTTTTACAATAAATCCGAATTGCCGCACTAAAGGTTTGAACTGTATCATTTATCTTTACATCTTCAGATAAAAGTTCTATAAGTGAAAGCTTTACATTGCGATCAAATTCTGTAGGTCTTAACTTGATAACTACTGCATCAACAAACCCACGCAATGGCTCCATTAAATCAGATCCTAGATTATACGGATTAAATTGATTACAGTGATTTAGCCCTAACTGAGTAATATATCCTAAAGATAAAATCTCTCGATTTACTGCGGAAAGCAATATGGCATATCCATAATTAAGGGCTGCATTAATAGGATTATCTTGTTCTCGAGAAAATGATTTTCCAAACAAAGCATTGAAATATACCTTTGCAGCATGTCCTTCACGTTGAGTTTCATCATTTAAGTTCAACTCATCTAGATATTGATATAACAACTCTGCCTCAGCCAACTCTTGATGCTGCAGTAAGTCGGCTTGATTCATAATTTTATGCCGTACAATTTCAGTCCAAATATAAGCTTGCAAATCTTTCGACCACTCAGCCTGCTCCCGACAGCGTTTACTACAATTATGACTACCGTGTAAAGGAAGAACCTCACTAGCAGGGTTACGTTTCTCATCACAAAAGACAATAGCTACCTTCTTTTTAATCAACTCATTTAGGAGTACGGCGGTGAGACTCACCGCCGTAGATTCAATAATCAACATATAGATTTCATCAATATATACTTTAGTCGTTTCAAAGTCTTTGCGAATAATCATGTAATTCATTTTAAAATCTAACTTAGAACGACTACCTATGACTACTGTACGCCAACTCATAATAACCCCTAACACTAACCCCACGCTTTAAACTATAGTAATTTCACTAGAATATAGACCAGTAATAGATTGATTTATAATTTTAAATTCATCTAAAGTACTAACCTTTAAAGCAATTTTTGTTCTAGATGTACTGAAACCTAGTAATTTAATATCATAAGTAGTTTTCATATTTGTTAACATATTTAATATTTCTAATAATAAAATACATTGACTACTAACATCAATTCCCTTAAATTTCTCTCGTCCTATATCTATCAAATCACTAGCTTTATTCCCTTTCATTTTTTTATATATATTACTATTTAGTTTCTCCACCAAATAATCATAAAACTTAAGATTATCATTGATAGTGATAGAAATTTGCTCCTTAGCAAATGGACTTAACGTACTAATATTCTGAATATTAATACTTGGATCTGATTTACGTAAAGTATTAACTTTATCTAAGAGTTTTGCATATATTAGAAACTCATTTGACAACAAAACTTGAATTGCATTATCAATACATATCGAATTACTAGTTTTCCCGCCCAAATAGTAGTAGAATCCATTAACCTTAACAAGTTGATTAATACATAGCTTTCTATAAATAATAGAGATATCTTTCGCTTCTGGAGTGATAGAGGCTACATAATCAATTAAATCCTGATCTGTTGTATTTCGATTTGTTAAATAAATTGGTAGTGGCACAATCTCTTTAACAACTTCACCCTTTTTACCAATATATTGAACAATAATAGAATAGGCATTCTTAATTTTTGTCATGCCACCATATTTAGTTACATCTGCAAATACACTGGATTTTGTTTTCATGCCAATATAAGCACCATCATTAGCCTTCGCTGCGACAGTGGCTTTATATACAGTTGCATCAGCTAAGGCACCAGATTGTTCTAGCAATCGTTTTGTAACACGAACATCATTGCTATCCATCATTTTCTTAACGATGTCCATACTTGTTTTTATATCCCAAGCTTTACCATCTTTAGCATTAGTGCATTTAACGTCATAGTTAAACATCTTCGCTAAGTTGTATGTACGATTAGCACCATTCTTTTTGAAGAATGCACGGAAGTTACGTGTGAATTTCTCATGGTACACATTGCCTACTACGATATTTAAATATGCATCTTTAGCGTGATGATGGTGGTTCAATGAGCGAACCTTGATAAAGTTATTATCATGACGGAAGTCTGTTACATTTTCAGCCTTTACAAAGACTACATCAACATCTGGGTAAAGACGACGCAGTAATGTTGTAGCTGCCTTAACTGATTGATTAGTTTCAACTAATTGACGAGCAATAAAACCACTTAGATCATCAGCTGTAAGAGGAGTGTTGCGAGTTAGACGCTCATATTTTCGTTCGCTAATAAGGCCTTGATGTTTCAAGAATGACCAGAATGCCTTTTGGTTAGTTTGAATCGTATTGTCTATTGGATACGTATCCGACTTTTTAGCATTCGCAGTACGCTCACATAATACTAAATTATCAAAGCTATCATCTTTTGTAAGACTGCGAGGATAAATATGATCAATATCATAGTTATCTGTATTTAATAAATTTAAATCTATAATATTCCCTGTGTAAGCACAACGCCCCATTTGAGTGTAGTATAAATAGAGTTTTTTACTTCTCAAAGCCGCATCATCATAGCTAGCTAATCCTGACTTCAGACCTTCAAACTCTGTGTCCTTTACCCCACTTAATAAGGCTTCATCTTTTTTAATCGCCGCATATAAATTAGATAATCGTTTTTGACGTGAATCCTTTTTCTTTTTCTCTGTTTTATTAGACCGAGTTACCTCTACAAAGATACGAGATGGTAACGCTTTTTTTATATATATAACCTCATCAACGATACGTAAAGCTTGCCATACCGCACGTTTAACAGCAGGCGAAAGCGCCAATTCATCAATAATATCTTGAGGATATACTACTCGCCCCTCTGTCAATTTATCATTTATCTCTTGAATACGTTCCATAAAGGAGAATTTATCTCCTAATAGTTCCATCAAGTTATAGCTAAAATTGCGCATCAATTCAATTATTGTTTTAGGTGTACCATCACCAGCTTTATCGCAGCCCTGGATACCATTCAGTAATTTTTTAGAGAGACGTCCCCAATCTCGATATCTTAATTTTGAAAGCTTTTTGATAGTTTCATCATCAAGGTGCGAAGCAAATTTATTACGCAATGTTTCTTGCAACATTTTTTTGCTTTCACCAAAGATAGTTATATCCATAATGATGTCTTCAGCCATTGATCTATCAAAATTAGTTCCTAAAATACGAACCATATCACGATAGGATGTCAAATCATTTTTAACTTCCCCATCAAGACCTGTAATATCTGGTTTATGCTTCTTAGGGATATAATTATTATCCTTCAAGAACTGTTCTATACGATTTTTAGTCATCTTCTTATGGTCTTGCTTAAATACAGCTTCAATAAGATGTTCTTTTACCGCCGTCTCTAATGGTTTGCCATCAATACGTATATTATTTAGCTCATTAAGTAACATGAACTCACTATATAAAAGAGAGGATTTAGGCAATACATCTTCACCTAAAAGGTATGTACATTTATTAGTAAGATTCTTGATAAAAGCTGCTGCTGATTTTTCTCGATCAATCTTATCATCAAAATTCCACGGTGTAACACGGCCACTAGCTTTACGAACAGCCCATGTAAAACCACCCTTATCTACATTATGATAAGTATTTAAAGGGCCTACGTAATAAGGGATACGGAACTCAAGCATTTTAATGAGTTTCTCTGCTACAGAATAACCGTCTGCTACTTCATTCAAGAATGGGAATTTAGGTCCACAAGTCTTAAGAATAGTTTTAAGTTCTTCTAAATGTAATTGATACGGAATTACTCCATTATCTTTAATCCGTTGTAATGGTAATAACGTCTGTAATTCAATTTCACTAAGAATATATTCTTTATCCTTAGAATCTGGCAATCCTTCAACTACCTTCTTAGTATGCTTATAAAAATCTTCGCGGTTACAACTCGTTTCCTCTTTACGACCTTGTTTAATATAGTGAACATAGTTGTGTAAACCTTTTTCATCAGCCTTGAACATTGCATTGTAAATGCTTCTATCAGTCTTTAATAAAGATTTCAGTATAACTAAATCCTCTTTATGCTTGGTAAAAGCTTTTACCTTAGATTCAGAAATAGTAAGACCTGGTTCCTTAATGGACATCAAAATAATAGCATCATATACAGATTTACAATCATCAATGATATGAACCTCATCGCCCCAAGCTTTAGCTAGTTCATCACGTTTATCGTCATATGTATCCCCTGTTATTTGAAGCTTTTTAAGATCATCGTCTAACTCCTCTACAGAGCCAAACAAGTCGGTAAGGCTAGCAGATAAACCTAGCACTAAATTAGCAAATGCTTTAAGTCTTTTTTTATCCTCTTTGACCTGTTCTTTTTGAGTTTTACTTGAGGCATCTTCTGTATCAGTAGCTATATATGTATCAACTAGACGTTCGATAGCCTTTGCCTTATCAGATTTTGTTTTACCAGCGTCCATGAGGATCTGACCTATAACACTAATAGCAGAATTACAATCAAAGCAATTAAAGGTAATCTTCTCTAAAGCTTGTTTAAGAACATCATCAAGGGTTGAAGCATTGGAATCAAATGTAGCACCTTCATAAAGGAAGTTACCACGATATTTTAAAATATGATGTACCGCTAAAAATAGTTTACGAATATCATCAGTACCAGACTTCATCAATTCTGCACGTAAGTGATAAATAGTAGGATACTCTTTAAAGTAATCTTGATCCGTATAGTCTTCATCAATAAATAATATATGTTTAGAACTATGTCCTGTAGTTTTATCCTCGTAGTGGTATTTACTTTCACGAAGACGCATGAAGAATGTAGAATCCACCTGTGCCATAGCATCAGCAAATAGTTCTTCCAATAATTTTAATCGTAATTTACGGCGCTCCAAACGACGACGTATAGAACGAAAACTACGACGTCCTACAGCTGATTCACCTTCATCAAACAAACGACTCCCCCACATTTTATGAGATCTGAATTTTAATAACTCATATAACTTATTCGTTACTGCCCAGCCGACAGAGTTTGTACCAATATCTAGTCCTACAAAATAATCTTTAATCGGATATTCTTTCAAATGACTTGAAATGAATTGTTTCGATGTTTGCATTTCCATAAGAACTCTACTTGGGAAATTAATAATTGACATTCATCAAATGCTTAACTATACTATAAGTAATCCAACTAGTTTTGGAGGTTTACAGAATTACATTACGAGTTCAAATACAAATTTATTTACAATGCCTTCGGGCCGCCCGACGTAGGGCACCTACTCTCAATTCTTCGGAATTGAGATTTTTTATTGCTAAAATTTACTATCTAAACAGTACATATAATCTATAAGTCGCCAATCACCGTATAATTACTTTCATTCTAGCATAAAACAATAAATAAGTTCATTAATTTTTCACAAAACTTATAGTTATACAGATATATCTCATTTTGACGATATATATCTTTATCCCTATAATATAAGTAGATAGTCAGACGAGTAGTGACGTCAGGCTCATCTCTAATAACATATAAACATGTAGAAATGGCCTTTTCGTTTTATACTAATCTCCAGATTAGTGGAAATGAAGGGCTATTTGTCTTTTGTAAGACAACTAAAAAACCGGGCTACTAATCAAATAGTAACTCGGTTTTTAGTGTGTTTAAATTTTGAAAATAGACTAATAATTTATCAATGGAATACTTAAAATAGTAGAGACAGAGAGTAAGATATACACTACAAGAGATAGCTTTAACAAAAGCAGTAAACTGCCAAATAGGACTTTATAGATAGGTGCTTCTTGTTTCTTGGATCGTATCCAGTCTTTAATTTTATAATATATTTTTGGTTTGTTAAAAGCTGGCGGTAATCGCTTACACCATAAAACAAGCCACAGAACACAACATATATTACCAAAGAGAAAGAATAGAAATAGGCCGAAATACTCCAGTGAATATACTTTTAATACATAGATATTATAGAGTAGCTGAGTAAAGGTCTCTACAAAGTTAATCCATAGATAAACAAGATAAACCTTAAGCAAAAGCACTAATATAGTTTTGATATATTTGAGTTTACTCATTAGTTCACTCCTATCAAAATATACAAACTAAATATACACAACTATATTACATTTTTTCTTGACTTTGAATGCGGATTACCTTATTTCTCAATGTTTCAATATTTGCAAAGTCAGAATATTCTACTGTATTACGCAGCTGAATATGAGAATATGGCACTGCTCCGTCAGTATAAACTAAACTCATAATATATATATTCTTGTCATCCCGTAAGAATCGATGCATTAAAGATTTTTTACCTGGTTGATAGTTATCTACTAAAAGACTAGGCACGCCATTATTCCAAACAGATGCTGCCTGAATAGGTGCATCACCTATAATTTGACTTTCTGGCTTTACCTCCGAAATTTCGTTAATAAAGGAGTAAATATATTTATCATCTACCTTTACAGATTTCTTGGCCACAACAAGCCGCATACCTAATCCACGATAGTCCCTTATTTCGGCAGAGTCCTTTAATGACTTCTGTGCTGTTAGTGTAAGTCCTTTAGGAATGCGATACAGGAGATTATCCCAGTTGATACTTTCACTATACTGATCCATATCATCTAAAGAACGAATCGATGGAATCACATAATTACTCATAACGCGCTCAAGCTTGTCGGTAACGGGCTGATTTTTGTAGCTAAGGCCTATCATATATTCTTGATTTGGCTGATTATCTAAACCAACTACGGCAACTATAGCAGGCGTATTTTC
>CAUHTB010000005.1 GCA_959608595.1 uncultured Veillonella sp.
ACAAGATGCTACTTTCATCATGGTAGACCAAGAAATTAGCGCCTTTGTGGACGGCTTAAAAACTGCTAAAACTATGCTCCTTCAAAACGCTGACTACCTACTCGACGTAGCCCTTGGCGGCACTGCGGTCGGCACAGGTGTAAACACGCCTAAAGGCTATCTAGACGTTATGGAAACTGTATTGCCAGAGGTAACAGGTGCTCCATTCCGCGTGAAGAACAACAAATTCCAAGGACTCGCTCTTAAAGATGCGTTCATGATGGCTCACGGTGCACTTAACACATTGGCGACTACCCTATTCAAAATTGCTAACGACGTTCGATTCTTAGGCTCTGGCCCTCGTTGCGGTTACGGCGAATGGCATCTACCTGAAAACGAACCGGGCTCCTCCATCATGCCAGGCAAGGTAAATCCTACTCAATGCGAAGCCTTGACCATGGTATGTGCCCAAGTATTCGGCCACAATACGACTATGACACTCTGTGTAGGCAGCGGTGCGTTCCAATTGAACGTGTACATGCCTATCATGATTTATGATTTTGTTGAAAGCTGTCGTCTCCTTGCAGATGCGATGAACTCTTTCACAACGCACTGTATCGACGGTGTTGAATTCGTACCTGAAAAACTCAACTTCTTTGTAGAACAATCCCTTATGATTGCTACATCCTTAACACCATACATCGGCTACGACAAGAGCGCTAAGGTTGTAAAAGAAGCGTACAAACGCGGTTGCTCTATTAAAGAAATCATCTTGGAAGAAAAACTCATGACCGAAGACGAATTTGCTGAAGCAGTTCGCATGAAATAAAATCTCTCTCATCTTCATGACATATCTCTAACATCCTCTCATACCTCAAATGAACGGAAAAGCCCCGATACGTTTTCATATCGGGGCTTTCTATCTTTAATCTTATATTAGCTTATTAACTTTTAACAAAATTAGCGCAGACATTATGTAAGCAAACATAAAAAGAACTACATACATCTGTTTTTTTCTAGCCCATTCATAATAGCGACTATGAGGTGGCTGTTTTAATAATACAGCTAACACAAAAATAGGCTGCAAGAACCACACCAATACAATTGGCACAGCGATGTAATCTAAGAAATAAAACATGCTAAACAGCATAAACGGGTATGTAATAATTGCCGACCAGGAAAAAACTTTCATAAAACCATAATCAGAATTAGCAATTAAAGATACTAATAATGGTGAAAGCTTTTTCCTTAATAAGATTTTATAAATAAGCCAATATAAAGCAATCCACGAAAAAAGGATGGCCTCTAAAACTAATGGTAAATGTATATGCACAAATGCTAACCTCTTTTACGTCTTAAGTAGTTATAAATATAGTTCCATACCACATAAAACAAAAGTATTAATACATATGCGATGACAAAGAAATAAAAGTCTACTTCATCTTCAATCAACTCTGGATTTGTGACAAGACTATACGGAATACATATAAGTAAAAAAAGTACTAAGCCTCGTACAAAATAATTGTAGATTTTTAAAAACATATTCTCACACCAACCTTAAAACTTTAGCTCTAATATCTCATAAGTTTTATAGCTATTAATATCATAAAAATACGATTAGAAAAACATATTTCATATTGAATAGATTATTAATCTCTTTAAACCCATTTTGCTTAAATGCTTGCATTAATAGCTTTACTTATTTACGAGCAAGTATATATAAAAGTATATGGAATACTATTACCGCTAGTATTGCTGCTTTTAGATTTCCTTCGTATCCACCAGTTATCATTGCGCTAATAAGAGCTATATCCATAAGAATAATTGGAATAGCACATATAATAACTCTGTAGATAAAAAATTTACTATACATTAATCTACACCTATAAAATAGATCTACAATAGCGAACGCTTCGATCTAATCAATCATTCAATTAAATATCATCCACAATAATATAGCTGTTATAAAATATAAATAATACCGAAAAACCTTTGCATTAGAATAGCTTTTTGAGGATTTAAGTTTAAATGTTGCAATGATTTCAACAATTACTAAAATACCCATATTTACATAGAGTAAACTAAGGTAATCAACTAAATAAGGAATTAAAAATGTCTGCACTATGAGAAAGAGACTGACCGGAATCCCTAAAACTAAGAAAAGACCATATAGATTAGGGAATTTCAACTCCATATTCCTCTTTAAAACATAAATTGTAAACAACCTATATAAATAATAAACAAAAAGGCCTATAGGTACGCCGATTTTATAAATAGACAAGGAAATCATTTTTAATACACTCTCTTATTTAATCAACACAATCAAAATTTTAACTCTAATATATCACAATTATTATATAAGTTCATATAATAAAAGAGGTATTGTATCTAAAATACAATACCTCTTTTATTTGTAACCTATGATTTTCTAAGATTTTATAAGGTTTATAGTCATTAATACGACAAAGGATATGATAAAAACCATCTGTTTTGTACTTAATAGTTCATAAGTCTCGTTAAATGTATCATTCTTGAATGCTTGTATTATCAGTTCTTCTTGTTTGCTAAGTTCCAGGTATAAATCTAAATGGCATCCAATTGCCACTAGTATTGCTATTTTGAGATATCCCTTATATATATCCGCTGTCATATCATAGAGCAGAGAGATATCAAATAGAGCAAGTAGAATGATACATATAAGAAATTTATGGATAAAAGATTTACTATACATGATTGTATCCCTATAATGAGCTCACTTTTTATTCTGAGGAACTCATCTTTACTTCTAAGCTACTCCATCAAAGAATGTAATGACTGTAATTTCTCGTGGGCAGTTAATACGGATTGGGAACCAGTGGCCTGTACCGTTATTGACGTAGCACACGCTTTGTTCTTCTACGTAGCGACCTTTTGTATATGGAGTGCCCGTTGGCACTACAGGAACGCCCATAAATACAATTTGACCACCATGGGTATGACCAGAAAGGGTCAACGGAATTTTACGTTCAATGGCTTCTTCAAAGAATTCAGGGTGATGGGCCAATAGAATAACAAAGGCATAGTCTGGAATACCAGATAAAGCCTTATCAATCATAGCTTCACGCTTTTCTTTTTCCCGATCATTGTCGTACGCAACACCTGCAATATATACAGGTTGTTTACCGCCCATAATTTGAATATTGCTATTCACAAGGATGTTCATCGGTGTATTATGTTTCAGTTCGTCTAATACCTTATTTACATCATGATGGTATTCGTGATTGCCTAAGATGAAATCAACGCCATCAGGGATTTGTTTTGCAAAGGTTGTCAGTCTTTCACAAACCTGTGGCAACCAAGCCAGTTTATCGATTAAATCACCAGTGATAACAACGCGATTAGGCTTTTCTACAAGGGCGAGCTTTAAAATTTCATCAAGATCGTCTAAGTCGATGCTTGGCCCTACATGAATATCGCTGAGTTGAACGATTTTATAGTCCTTTAACCCAGGTGGTAAATTCGTATAGCCAAAGCTTTCATGAGTAACCTCAATCTCATGTTGACCTACATAAGCAGCATAGCTAGAACCACCAATTGTTGCCAATGGTACAACTGTTGCTGCGGTTCTAAAGAAGGCACGACGGCCCGTTCTATTTTCCTCTGGCGTTTTGCTCCAAATCTTATTAACCGCCCAGTATAGTAAACCTAGGACGATGAATACAGGAATAGCCAAGAATAAGCCAAAGAGAAAACCGTAACTTTCAGTACGGAATAGATTCATCAACGGATAATACATCGTTCCGTATAGATCCACTTGATTGAGTATATAGTATCGGATGGCAGCGAACCACGCACCGATAATAATTAGATAACCTACCCAAGCAGGCCATTTCTTTTTGGGCTTCCACAGGTTGAGGAAAAGCGCCCAAAATCCTACCAATCCTATTATGAGGATAGCAGAAAAAATGATATTAAATAGAATTCTCATTCATTGCTCCTACAAATTATTTTGCCATCTCCGTCAATTTACCATGAGGACCTGCCCAAGCATAATCGGCGAACTCGTCGCGCTTGATGAGCATCCAGTCCTTTGGCAATTGCTTTTGGATGTCTCCGATCGTTATATTTTTAGCATCTCCTACGTACGTCAAATCGCCGCGAAATGCTTTCATAAACCATTTCCGATGAGAGAAAATATGTGTTAATTCTTTTACTAATACTGGTTGTAAGGATAGTGCAAAACCTAGGTCCTTAACTAATGTTTCAAGGCCTTGTTCCCCTTCGTCAAAGGCAGATACCATTTCCACCGAAGGGAATTCCCACATGGACCGTAATAATCCACGATTCGGGCGTTTATGCAATAGGTAGTAGTCTTCGTATTGCAAGATACCTACAAATAGAGGTACCTCTACAACCTTCGTTTTCTTAATGCGCACTGGTAATTTGTCCGTATCCTTATGTTGATATGCTTCGCACATATTTACAATAGGACATTCCCCACAGCGCGGAGTTTTTGGAATGCACACAGCAGAGCCAAAATCCATCAATGCTTGGTTAAAATCACCAGGTCGATCGTGAGGTAATGTTTCCTCTACAATCGCAGTTATAGCCTTCTTACCTTTAGTGCTCAAAATATCATCAAAGATGCGATATAAACGAGCGTAAATACGCAGCACATTGCCGTCTACAGCTACTTCTGGTTCGTTGTACGCCATAGATAGTACGGCCCCAGCCGTATAAGATCCTACGCCCTTCAAGGACTCCATGGTCTTGCGGTCACGAGGCACGATACCACCGTAGTTTTCCACGACGTCCTTTACACCAAGGCGCAAATTACGAGCCCGGCTATAGTAACCAAGCCCCTGCCAAGCGTGAACCACCTCATCCTCAGAGGCCTTTGCTAGGGCCTCTAAAGTTGGGAATAAACGCATCCAGTTGTCATAATAGGGCTTCATCGCCTCAATGCGCGTCTGCTGGCTCATCACCTCAGACACCCAAATCTTATAAGGGTCTCCGCAATCGCGCCACGGCAATTCCCGTTTATGCACATCATACCACGCCAATAGCTGTGGCACCCACTTAGGGTTCTTTTTATCAGTCATATTACCTCAAAATATTATAAACTTAGGACTCTAGTACCACGTTCATGACTATAGGCATATTACAAGCATATTGCATATATGTTGCAGCCAATAAGGTACAGATTATCCATTAATATACAGATCAATGCGCGCCAAGTGTTCGCTTTCAAGAACGGTATCCACAGTGGTCAGATCCATCTTATCTACCGTACTGTTGTCTCGGCCAAATACGATAGGCCCTTTTAACTTCTTGCCTTCTAGCAGCATTGGCAACCATTGGCGGTCACCATCCCACATGCGGTCGTAAGGAATTTCGTCTACTGTTAGCCAATGAGGTTCCATTTCGTCTGTTTCCTCTACATTGCCTGTGAAAGCACGCAAAAAGTACACATAACCTACATGGGTTAAGCTTTCATCAAAAGGAAATTGAAAATCAAAAGCAGCCACACATTCTAAATCTTCCGGGCGACCATGAAGTCCAGATTCCTCAAATAATTCGCGAATAGCACAGTCTCGGAAGCTTTCACCAGCCTCGAGTTTACCACCAAATCCATTATATTTATCAGCCCCGAAACCACGTTTCTTACGACCTAGCAATATGCGATTTTGTTCATCAATGGGAAATACGAGCGTCGTCGGTTTCATAAGGCCTCCTTAATCGTTAAAATAATACCCTATTATTATACCATTATTTCATGTACGAATGGGCTAATTATGGTATGATTAAGAGTATAGATTTTCTTATACGGAAGGAGGCACATGATGAATAAACCACTACGATTTAACATCGCACTAGGGCGCACAAAGCCTGTTAATATTCGCAACGAAGAAGTGCGCTGCCCCTTCTGTGATCGTTCAAAATTAACGGATATCCTAGATACTTCAGGTCATATCATTTGGCTCATGAACAAATATCCTGTACTAGATAAAACATGGCCGACGGTTATTATTGAAACAGAAACGGACGAAGGCGAATTTTCCACCTTGCCTGCTGATGAAGCAGCCCGTATTCTCCAATTCGGCCTTGATAAATGGCGTGAAACACGAGATCGGAAAGAGTTCAAATCCGTACTGTTCTTCAAGAACCATGGTTATATGTCCGGTGGTTCCATTCGTCATCCTCACAGCCAAATCATAGGCCTTGAGGATTACGATTATCACGAAGATATTACAGCTCAAAATATGGAAGGCTGGCTCTTGCATGAAGATCAAGATGTGCGCATCACCTTATCCACGCAGCCTATCATTGGCTTCTTTGAGTACAATATTCGCTTCAAGCCAGATGCACCGGTTCGCTCCGTTGCATTGCGTTTACAACAGGTATTGCGGTATGTATTGCGTAGCATCGCCAATTACAGCCAGTCTTATAACTATTTTGTATATAATCTTGAGGATGGTTACGACTACATCAAGGTTGTAGCCCGTTATGTCACAACACCACTTTACGTGGGTTACAAAATTCCTCAAACTTGCGATGAGGAACGAGCTGCAAAAATCATTCAAGACATTGCGCCGTACTTCCACGCCTCTAAATAGTTTAATATACAAATTGTATCTAAATAATTTTGATATATTTGAAAGGATGTTTATGAAAGTATTTGCCATCGGCGACCTCCATCTATCTGGCAATCCTCCCACAAAGCCGATGGATATTTTTGGTCCTCACTGGGATAACCACTGGAGCCGCATCAAAGAAGATTGGATCGACCGTGTAACAGATGATGACATCGTCTTTCTCGTAGGTGACATGAGTTGGGCTCTTCGCCTAGATGAAGCGGCTTGCGACTTACAAGAAATTGCATCCATGCCGGGTAAGAAATATATGATCCGCGGCAATCACGATTACTGGTGGGCCTCTGCCAACAAGATGCGAAACCTCATGGGTGATGCTATCACCTTTTTACAAGGCCATGGTACAGCAGAACTCATTCAAAGAGAAGAAGGCCCTCGCATTATTGCCTTTGGTGGAACACGGGCCTACCTCTGCCCTGGAGACTCTCATTTCACACCAGAAACAGACCAATCCATTTACGATAGAGAACTAATGCGCACCGAAGCAGCATTACTAGAAATGAATAAAGCTGTAGACATACTAAGAGAAGAAATTGCTGCTGAAGCAAAGGTTGATATAACAAATCTTAATAAGGCTGACACAACAGATTCTGATAAGGCCTATCTATCAGCAATAGATATAGACAACATACCAGTAAGAAAAATCTTATTGTTACACTATCCTCCATTTAACGAGTCCAATGCCCCTTCTGGTTTCACGGACCTTATAGAGCAATACAAAGTAGATACTTGTATCTTTGGACATTTACACGACCAAATTTCCTTTAAGCGCATTCCAAAGGAATTTGGTTCTACTAAATTAGAGCTAGTATCTGCAGATTACCTAAACTTTAGACTGAAAGAAATTATGTAAGGAGAGACCATGAGTCGCATTCATAAAGAACATTTACAAGCGGGATATATCTTTGGTGATACTATCAACCAAGAATATATTTACTTGCCCTCCGGTGAGGTAGGCACTGACCATCCTTTGGCAGTCCTCGAAACACCGACAAAGCGTGAGGACATTACGTTGGACGAAGCAGTCCACATGATTGACACCCTTACATTAAAACGTTGTAGCCATCCTACACTAGGGAAAAAATCATTTTAATAACAAATAGATTATAAAAGCACATTAATAACAAGAAGCGGATAGATATGAAATCTATCCGCTTTTTGTATTGGCTTATACATTTTTAGATGTTCTATAAAAGAGTTATCCCAAGAATCCGCCATGACCCATACGAATGCAGTCTTCTTTAGTGATTTCATCATCCGCTACGAGGCGTGGCAAGATTTCATCAAAGGCCGTTGGTTTGCTAAATAATACGCCGCCTGGAACGCCAAGAATCGGTGTACCATCAGCACAGTACGCAATACAAACCATAGAGCCTGGCAATACAGGTAATCCGTATGTCACTACGCGATCTGCATAACGTTTAATAGCCCCTGGTGTTAAATCGTCAGGGTCAACGCTCATGCCGCCGGTACAAAAAATGATATCAGCACCAGCTGCTTTTACCTTGTCGATAGCCGCTACAATATCGTCTGTATTATCCGTTACGATTTCATGGGCTACTTTATTTACACCAAACTCTGCACAACGTTCCTCAATGATTGGGGTGAAAGCATCTTTAATACGGCCTTCAAACACTTCGGAACCTGTAGTAACAATACCCATTGTTTTGCGTACGAATGGTTTTACATTAAGTAAAGGCTTGCCATTAGCAATTTTCTTTGCATCCTCCACTTGTTGCTCCTCTAATAACAATGGAATACAACGCATGCCCGCTAATTTATCGCCTACTTTCACCGGTGTATTATTAAATCTTGTTACGATAGTAAGCTCGCCAATGCTATTAATAGCATGTAAGCGATCTACATCAACTTTAAAGAGACCATCTACGTCCGCAATAGCTTCGATTTTACCTTGCGCCATAGGTCCATCGTGCATATTTTCGCCACCTGCCATATTGTACAAAGCACGTGCCACGTCCTCTTCGTGCAAGAATCCTTCATCCTCAGGTTCCATCACAAAGATATGCTCTTTACCAAGGTCTAGTAATTTCGGAATATCCTCTTCCGTAATCACATGGCCACGACGGAACGGCGTATCTTTTACCTCGCCGATAACGATGCGTACTAAATCATGTATTAATGCGTGCCCCACGGCATCTTGTGTTCTAATGGATTTCATAATATCTCCCTTTATAATCTAGAATTCTATGTAATGTATTAGACCAAAAATTATATTTAACCTTTAAATTCTGAATTCTATACAATGTATGTTATAACAACAAAATGTACCTAATCCTATTCTGAATTTCTTGCAAATTAGTTTATAAATATCTTCCGAATAAGACCTAAATAGTCTTATGTATTAATCATATAAAAATAGCTTTATATATGCTGTAACTCAAGTCACCTTATTTAGTAAGATCAGATTGCACCGAGTATACGCGCAAGTAGTACACCAATCCAGCAAAGGATTAAGCCCCCTACAACTTGTACAAAGCCATAGAAAAAAGCCTGTACATAAGACTCTGTCATCATGAGTTGTAACATTTCAAAGGCAAAGGTTGAAAATGTTGTAAATGCACCGAGTCCACCAACAACGAGGAAGAACCTCGCCAACTGCGATAAATCTGGCTTTTGCATATATAGACCTAGTACAAGGCCAATAATGAGGCAACCAATGAGGTTTACTACAATCGTTCCATATGGAAAGGAACTCACCTTTGTCATAACCCATTCGCCAAGAGCCATGCGACACAAAGCACCAACTGCGCCACCAATGGCAACTGCAATGTATTTTTCCATATTGCCTCCTATACTTACAGTAGTATCGTACTACTTTCACAATCCGTGTAATTATCTGAAATAACCGATAAATATCTAGTTTTCTATATTAGTCAACGACCAATAGTCTCAGTATACTATATTTAGAGAGCAGGGAAAAGAAAGGAGTCCCTATGAAGCCTGCAACAACACCGTTAACTGAGCTGCGAATAAATACCTACGAAGACCCATTTTTACAACATCAATATGTGTGTTTAGGTCATAAAATTGCCAACATTCGCATATCTCTAAATATGTCCCAACACGAGCTAGCACGCCACGTTGGGATTAGTCGCAGTTATCTGAGTAAGCTAGAGTGTGGCACAGGCATATCCGGCATGTCTTTAGAAATTTTATTTAAAATCGCTCAAGCATTCCAAATTGATGTAGCTCAGCTTGTAAGGTTGCGCATCATAGATTATAAAAGTTGCAATGCTCATCTGACGTCACACTATAAACGATTAGAATTTCTAAGTCATACGAGGAACAGCGCACTAACTAAAGTTAAGCCAAAGCTAAGTTAAGTTAAGTTAAGCTAATCAAATACAGTATTAACACTCGTACAGAAAAAGCCCCGCCAACGGCGGAGCCTTTCATAAAGCATGCCAACAATAGGCATTATACTTCATTAAGTTTTTTGTGTTGCACTTCAGCATTTGCTTTTTTGAAGATAAATGCATTATTAATATGCTGACGCATAGCAGTTTCTGCTGCCACTTCATCATGACGCTCAATAGCATCTACGATATGATCATGTTCATCGTCACAATCATGGGTACGCACTGCATTAAAAGAGCTAATGTACATGTCGCGGTTAACGCGTTCACGGAAGCTCGCTAAGTATTCTACAACGCGTTCATTACCAGAATAATGAGCAATCATAGTATGGAAACGACTGTTTACTTCAACGCGTTCTGTAGCCTCTTCAATTTCATGCATTTCTTTACAAATTTCACGCAACTCTTTAATTTGTTCATCAGTGGCATGACGGGCACAAAGTCGCGCACCAAGGCCTTCCATTACTTCACGCACTTGATACAATGCAATAATCTCTTCAGGAGTATCCGCCTTTACAGTAACACCCTTCCAAGGAACGATAACTACGAGATTATCTTTAGCCAATTTACGGAATGCTTCGCGAACAGGTGTAGCACTCACTTGCAATTGTTCTGCAATTTTTACTTCGTTAAGCTTTTCTTGTGGCATCAATTCGCCTGTTAAGATAGCTGTTTTTAATGTTAAATAAACTTGTTCACTAAGTGGTAATCTTTCAATGGAGTCCACAGCGGACAATTTGTATTTATCTTTAGAATCTTGTCGTCCCATCAATATCCCCTAATCTTATATCCCCTCAACTCATTCGTACTTTCAAAGAACGGCTAAAATGAGTATAATATATTGTACGATATATTTTGTATTTTGAATAAATATGTTATATGTGATTTAGTACATATAGTATAATTATAGAGCTCACATCTAAGACTGTCAATTTAACGATAGATAATAGCTATATCTCATTTTTGAAAGTAAGGAAGTTGTACCATGAGCCGTTGTTTAGTTATCATAAATCCTGTATCAGGTGGCGGTGCGGCACGTCGCTATGCCCTCGATTTACAATGGAAATTGAGCACCTTGTTTGAAACGATTGAGGTCAAATTCACTACTGGTGAAGGCGATGCTACACGTTTCGCAAAGGATGCTTGCGAACGCGGATTCGATGCTGTATTCTGCATGGGCGGTGACGGCACCGTAAATGAAACCGTTAACGGTATTGCCCAAGGTGGCTTTAAATCTACCTTTGGTTTCATTCCTGTTGGTACTGTAAACGATATGTCTCGTGCCCTTGGTATTCATCAGAATCCAACACAGGCGATCAAACGAATTGATATCAACCAAACACGTACCATTGATATCGGTCGTTGTAACGACAGATATTTCTGCAATAATATCGCAGCCGGTGTTATTCCAAAGGTAATCGAAGAGGTTACCCCAAAGGAAAAGAGCATCTTAGGCCCTCTAGCCTACTTCTTACGCGCAGGGCAAGCCTTATTTACAACAAAGGACTACACATACCGCATCAAAACAGAGAATGACGATTTTATCTGTAAATCCCCACTCGTTCTTGCATTGCTCACCAATGTAGTATCTAGCTTTGAACGCTTCATGCCGGAAGCATCTGTAGATGATGGTTATATGCGCATCATAATATTCAAGGAATACTTCATCCTCGATATACTCAGCGTATTGCCACTTATCATTAGTGGTGCCATCTACAACTCCCGTTATACAACAACACTAACCGTGAAAAAGGCTCATATTGAGTTATTATCTAATATCGGTGATCTACCTACTAATATGGATGGCGACCAAGGCCCATCCATGCCAGTAGATATCGAAGTATTGCCACGGGTTCTAAAAGTATTTGCCCCAGCAAAACACAAAAAGAAAAAGGCTTTAAATTTGCCTATACTACCACATATTTAATAAATTGTAGAGAAATCTACAGGACAAAACTATATAACAATCTATAACATAAGGGGCTGTAACAGAATGCGGTTTTACCGCATTCTAGTTGCAGTCCCTTTAA
>CAUHTB010000006.1 GCA_959608595.1 uncultured Veillonella sp.
TGTTGCAACTGCCAATAACAACAATGCGATTCATAATAACTCCTTAATAAGCCTTTGCCCTGAGTGGGACAGAAAATAGCTATTGATTATTTTTATACACAAAAATTTGAGGATTTTATACGTTAGAATGTATATATATATGTGTAATTAATAACCGCATAGGCGTTTACTTTTACATATCTATTAGTATAACTTAATCTTTTATTAGTATAGCGTAAATACAGAAGTTAATCTATATAAATAACTATAAAATATAGGAACAAGAAAAGGTATATCCTAAAACAGCCTTACATGAGTAAAAATGTACTCGGCAGAAAAAGGATATACCACTTTAAAAGAGCAATATATTATTATTTATATTTTTTCTAACATTTTATCTATGCTATCAAAGGATTTCTCTAGAGATAGAGTACGCCCTTGAATAATATCATTTTGGCCTTCTACAATAGCAGATAATATATCTATCTTAGCTTGTAAAATGCTAGTTGTAGTATCATTAATATTTATTGTATCATTGTAGCTTTTACCTATATTCATAGTCTGTTAGGCCTTTGTTCTTAATATAGTTATATATTAGTGAAAGCTTGGTTTGTCGTAGTGTGTGCCTGGTTCACCAATACCAATGCTTGCACGATGGAATGGAGTTTCATCATCTACATGCAAGATGTCGAAGATGGCTTTTACTACAGCCTCGCGTGTAACTTGGGCATCGTTAAATTGAACACCTTCGGGGATGAGCTCGTAATTCGTGTTTTCTGGATCGTTGTAGAGCCATGTGAGGCGTAAGATTGTGTAGTTTAAGTTGGATTCGCGTAATACATTGCGTGCTTGGCGTTCGCCTTGTACATAGCTAATCGGTAAGTTGTCGAAGGTCCATTTTTCAAGTGCTGCTGGGAATTCACCAGAAAGACCAGCCATGGAAAGGCCGATAACGCGGCGTACATTTTTGCGGCTCAATGCTTTCACGATGGATGCCATATCACTGCCAGATTCCATAGCGCCTACAAATACGATTTCTGCATTTGTTACAGCTTCTTCTAGTTTAGCAGGATTTTGGAAGGAACCTTCGATGACAGTAACTCGTTCATGTTCGAGGATTTCTGGATGTAAACGCGTGGATAATTGGCGACCATATAATGTAAGGTGCATATCTGTATATGTTAATAATGTAGCAGTCAACTTTTGTGCAATTTGGCCAGCGGCCCCTAAAATTGTAATATATTTGTACATATAGACCTCCTATGTCCTAGGCATAAGTATTTATATGCATTATATCACAATTATATGACGGGAAAGTGAGAATATAAATTTAAATAATAGCTAGGTTATTTTTAATATTCTAAGCTACGCAAATCGATTTCTCCCAATTTTTTTGAAATAAGTATACAACAAGAAAAGAAAGAAGTATCACTTAAGTTGATAGTAATTTTAAGGAATGTTGTAAAATTTGATGTTGAATTTACGTGTTAATTTAACTACAATAATGATAAGATATTAGAAAGATGAGTGTTATATCACTAAAGTATTTTGGAGGTGATAGTATGCCGAATATAAAACCTATTTCAGATTTACGTAATTATTCTGAAGTTTTACGTGATGTTACTATAGATAGTCCCGTATTCTTAACTAAAAATGGTAGAGGTAGATATGCAATTATGGATATTCAAGATTATGAACGTGTAATGGCTACTATAAAACTTATGGGGGCTTTAGAGACAGGTCGTAAATCTGGTGAAGAACAAGGATGGATCTCATCAGAGCAACTAAAGAGTGAATTGGGGATTTAATCATGAATAATCAAATTAGCTATGCACCAAAAGCACGGGAAGATTTACTAGAAATAAAATCTTTTATAGAAGAAGAAACAGGTGATATTGAGTTAGCTAAGAAAACCGTTTTGGATATAGTGACTACGAATGACTCGTTGAGTATATTTCCAGAAATGGGACAGCGATTATTGATTAATCTAGGGAGTAAAATTGAATATAGATATTTACTTTGTCATAATTACTTAAGTTTTTACCGTTATTTAGACCGGACTATCTATATTGATAGAATATTAAACAGTAGACGGGATTATCTTAGAATATTATTAGATGAAGTCCATTAGTTCTTAAAAGCACTATCGTTAATAGATGGTGCTTTTTATCATATGATAAAGATACTGTTTATTAATAGTATCTTAGCTTTCACAAATCCTCGAAGAGTGATAAAATATAGATTATATATTCATTTTTAGAAAAGAGGCTATTATGGAACGGATTCAAGATTTTGTGTACACGCATGTGCAGGGTGGCCAGTTTAGATGGGTTACTGTCAGCACATTGATGCTCGCATTGGGCACGATTTTGCATTTGGTGAGCCCTAGTGTGGCTGGGGTAACGCCGAACTGGACAATTGCTACGTACTGCGTAGCTATTTTATTGACTCGCCCTAGTTTGAGTCAAACCTTGGGGATTGGCCTTGTGGCAGCCCTTATCAACGTATTGACGTCTAAGTCAGCATTCCCGTACGGCAACTTGTTGTCTGAACCAGGTGGTGCATTGACAGCCGCTCTCGTGACACGTGCTATGTTGTCCGTGAAGTTCCGCAAAATCGGGGGCTTTGATTTGACGCCAATCCTATCTGGCTTCTTAGCCACAGTTGTATCTGGTGGTATCTTCGTTACCCTCTTGTGGAAAGTATTGGGCTTGCCAGACAATGTGTACATGTACGGTATGTGGCCAATGGTTCTTATCGTAGGTGCTTTGAACGGTGCCATTACACCAATCTTGTACATTCCGGCGCAACGTTTATTCTCTAAACGTGGCATGTTGCCAAGCACAGATCAATTGACGTCTGATCATAGTCATATGACGATTTTGCCTGAGCGCCAAGCTAAGATTTCCATTGAGCATGTAAATTATTACCATCCTAAGGCGACTACGCCGTCCCTTGAAAACATCAATCTCGATGTATATGATGGGGACTTCCTCGTTGTGACTGGTCCTGCCGGTTGTGGTAAAAGTACCCTTTGCATGGCTATGGTAGGGGCTGTGCCTAAATTCTACGGTGGCCGCCTTGAAGGTATGGTGTTCGTAGATGGCAAAGCGACTACGCAAATGGAAATTCCTGAACTTGCTAATCACATCGGTGTCGTTCTTGCCGATTACGATACACAGCTTGTAACGATGACAGTTCGCGAAGAAGTAGCCTTTGCTATGGAAAACCGCGGTTATGATCGTGAAACGATTAGAACTCGTTCTGAAGAGGTGTTTAAGCAAGTCGGTCTTGTGGGCTTAGAAGATCGCAAGATTACTAGTCTATCCGGTGGTCAACGTCAACGCTTGGCAATTGCTTCCGTTTTGGCTACGAACCCAACGGTTCTAGTTCTCGATGAACCAACCAGCTCCCTCGACCCAGATGGGACTGCAGAATTATATCGCCTCGTAGGTGATTTAAATGAGAAACACGGTATTACCGTTGTTGTTATCGACCATGACTTACACGCTGTATTGCCGTATGCAAACCGCATGGCTCTCATGGTGGATGGCTCTATTGCGTGCGACGACGATGTACCGACTACGCTTCGCTACATGTACGAACACAATATTCACGTAGATGCGTTGCCATCCGTGTTCACTACGTACATGGAACTTGAACAAGCGGGCTTCCACAGTGATGAACCTTGGCTCAGCATCGAGTCTGCTATCAAGGGCTTGCACCAAATTGAAATGGCTCACGCTATCCAAAAAGAGGTACATGGTGAAAGCAGCTCTCCAGCCAATCAATCTAATACGGTAGAAAATAAACAACCAATTCAACGCGTTGATGATGTACAAGGAAAGGACGGTGGCGCTCATGCTTAAGGTTGAAAACATCCGCTTTGGCTATGTGCCATCTGTAGACATCTTCCGTGACGTGACTTTCACCATCGAAGGCGGCGAATATATTGCCATCGGTGGCCGCAACGGTTGTGGTAAAACGACTATCACTCGTTTGCTCGTAGGTCTTGAAAAATCTAGCGAAGGCCGCATGTACTATAATGGTACTGACATTACGTCTATGCCGCCATCTAAACGGGGTCAATTTATTGGGTATGTATTCCAACAACCAGATCGCCAAATGTTTAGACCAACAGTAGCCACAGAGGTTGCTTTCGGTCCTGAATCACTAGGTCACACTAAATCCGAAGTGAAACGCATCGTTGATGAAGTGTTGGAGCGTACAGGTATTGCTCACTTACGTGAAGCCTATCCTCCTACATTACGCCGCGGTGAAAAACAACGCGTTGCGATCGCTTCTGCACTAGCAATGCAATCTAAAATCCTCATCCTCGATGAACCAACAAGTGGTCAAGATGGTAAGGAAACTAAAGAGTTGTTAGCACTATTGCGCCAACTTAATCAAGAAGGCATTACGATCCTTCTCATTACACATGATATGGAAATCATGGCTAGCGAATGTAGCCGTGCACTCATCATGGGTAACCAAACAGTTGCCTTTGATGGCAGTCCAGAAGAATTATTCGAGAAGTCTACAGACGAATTGCAAGACCTAGGCCTTACAAAACCGCCAAGTGTGGAACTTTCACTAGCGGTACCATCCCTAGGCTATTGCAAATCCATGGATGAATTGAAATCTAAGTTAGTGGCTCAGTTGAGCGGAAAATAGGAGGGACATATGGAACGTTTAGTACCGTTAACAAAAATTTTGATGACCCTCGCCGTATCCGTGTGGGCCATCCTATTGCGCGACTGGCCATCTCTATTGGCCTTGGTCGTTGTAGAACTGGGTGTATTGCTTGTAGCTGGTTTACTATTTAAACAACGCAAAGCCGTTGTAGCATTGACTAGCTTTGCCGTATTCCTTGGTATTGTTCAATTCCTCGGTAGCGGCGACGTAACATCTGCCGTCGTATCTGGCCTACGTATGCTTGCGATGACACTTGTATTCATCTGCTTGTTGGCTACTACAAAATTGCAAGACCTTACAGCATCACTCGTAACACAATGCAAAATTCCTTATGAATATGCGTTTATGTTCACTGCCGCACTTCGCTTCGTGCCTGATTTCATTGCTGAAAGCCATGCTGTACAAGAGGCACAAGCATGCCGTGGTTTATCCTTAGAAGGCAACTTCTTGAAGCGCATGAAATCTTACGCATCTGTGATCCAACCATTGCTCTTAAAATCCTTAGGTCGTTCTGAAACAATGGCGTTGTCCTTAGAACTACGTGGCTTCGGTGGACCGACACATAGCTTTGCAGCATCTGTAGGTTTGAAAACTATGGACTACGCTGTGATTGCAGGTCTTATAGTCATAAGTTTGTTATTATTTATTTATATTTAAAGAAGAACACTATCAGCTATTATATAATCGGTTCTTTGTAACCTTAGTAATATACTAGTTTGATAGTGTTTTTATTTGTCTACTAATTATCAACTCTGTGACCTTTAATCTTATGAATGAATATGAAATAAAATGAAAGACTTTTAGTTTATGAATTCTAATGTTTATGTGTGTAAAGATATTTTATAATCGTATATAATGTAATTAGCTAAATTTAGACAGTATAGTTGTATTTTTATTATTATATGAACTAGTTGGAAGGAGAATAATATATAAATGTATACAAAGTGTCAAGTTTTTACTCCTAATAACTATGTTCATGAATTATTAGATTCAGTTTCATATACTGAGCATTTATATGGGTTAAAACTTCTAGAGAACTCCTGTGGTGATGGTAATATATTAAAGGAAGTTGTTAGTAGATATATTATAGATGGCATAAAGCATGGTTATTCTAAGAAAAGAATAGTAGCCGGTCTAGAATCGGATATATATGGATATGAAATAGATAGAAGACATTATAATAAATGCATTGATAATTTAAATCAAATTGCTAGGCGATTTAAATTGCCTGCTATTAAATGGAATATATTTAATCGAGATTATTTGTTTTCAAATGTAACAATGAAATATGATTTTATAATTGGCAATCCACCTTACTTAAATTACAGTGAGATAGATGAATCAGTCCGATTAAATTTGAAAGAAAAATTTGAGACCTGTAAATCTGGAAAGTTTGATTATTGTTATGCTTTTATTGAAAAGAGTATTTCGGAATTAAATGAAAATGGAAAATTTTCATATTTGGTTCCTGGGAGTATATTTAAAACTGTTTTTGGGAAGAATTTGCGTGAGAAAATTAAGTGTAATTTAGTAGCTATTAAAGACTATAAAAGTTTAGATATTTTTAATGGTGCATTAGTAAAATCAGTAATTATTATTTTAGATAATTCTTATAATAATGAAGTAATTAATTATATAGATATGTCTAACAAAACACAATTTACTATAGATAAAAAATCACTTCAAGAAAAATGGGTCTTTTCAAAATTTCAGTCGATTGCAACAAAAAGATTTGGAGATTATTTTAAAGTATCAAATACTATTGCGACACTATATAATAAAGCTTTTATTATAAAAAATATAGATCTAGAAAAAGATAAATATGTTGTTAATAATATTAAATTAGAAGAAAGTTTAATTAGGCCAGCATATTCACCCAAAAGTTTAAGATATGGGAGGAGAGAATTTATAATATTTCCTTATCTTATAAAAGGGGGAGAGGTTGTAAAAATGACAGAAACTGAGTTTAAAGAACGGTTTCCAGGAGTTAGACATTATTTAACTTTATATAAAGATGAGTTACTTAGTCGTGACAGTGATAAAGGTTGCAAGTGGTTTGAGTATGGAAGATCTCAAGCTCTACGGTTAGTAAATAAAGAAAAATTGTTACTTTCTACCATTATTACTAATACTGTATTAGTATATTCATTAAAAAGACAAGATTTACCTTATTCTGGATTAATTATCACAAAGCTATCAAATTCAGGACTGTCATTATCAATAGCTAAAAAGATTCTACAAAGTGGAGATTTCTTGAATTATATTAGAAGTATAGGTGTTCCATTAAATGGAAACTCAGTTAGAATTACATCTAAGGATATAGAGAATTTTACTTTTAGGGAGATATAATACAATATGAGTAAATTAACCTATAAAATTGAGGATCACGTTATTGCTAAAGTTTTAGGCATACAGAACTTTACAACTGATGAAGCTGCTGTTTTAGAGTTAGTTAAGAATGCTTATGATGCTGGTGCTACAAAAGTAGATTTAAGTTTTTTTGAATCTTCATTAGTCGTTAAAGATGATGGAAAAGGAATGTCATTAGAAGATATTAAAAACTTATGGATGCATGTAGGTAAGAGTGATAAGGGTTATTCAGAAGTAGATCAAAATAATGAGGATCGTATATTATCTGGCAGTAAAGGTATTGGTCGTTTTGCATTAGCTCGATTAGGGTCTTGTGTAAAACTTTATAGTAAGAAAAAATCATTTGAAACTGTAAAGTGGGAGACAGACTGGAATGAAAGCTATGTAGAAATAGAAGAAAATAAGTCTGATTGGTCGAATGGGACAGAAATACATATATATGATTTAAGAAGTGTGTGGAGAAAGAGAAGATTAGAACAGCTTAAGGTATTTTTGGAGAGAACCTATAATGATAGTAAGATGTCTATTAGAATAATTAGTGAGAATTACAATGTCACTTTATCTAATTATTTTCCAAAGCCTGAGGTTGGTATAAATTGTAAAAGTTATATTCATTTAGATATAAAATCTGGGGAGTTATTTGTTAATGTTAAGAGTGATGAGTTTAATGATTATGCGCAATCCTTTCTTCCCGATATAAATATTAAAGAATTTGAATTCAGACAAAATATTAATGTCTTATTAAGCAACTGGGATAATGATGGAAGGGATTCTATAGATGAGGGTGATATTAACAAATTAATAGATGAGTTAGGCGATTTTAGTGCTGAATTCTTTTTTAATTTTAAGGCATCAAAGAATGATAAAGCTAAATATGAATATAAGTACACTGTTACTGATACAGTTCTTTCTAAAGGAATTGTTCTTTATCGTAATGCTTTTAGTTTATCTTCATATGATGGAAATAAAGATTGGTTGAATTTAAATGCTCGTGCTCGTAAATCTCCAGCGGCTGCGACGCATGAAACAGGTGCATGGCGTGTTAGAGAAAATCAAATAGCAGGATTCGTTTGTATTGATAAAGAAGAAAATCCTTTATTACAAGATTTGTCAAATCGACAGGGATTAGACGAAAATATTTATTATCATCTCTTAGTTGAAGTTATCTCCTTGGGGTTAAAGGAATTTGAACGTTATAGACAGTCAATCATTAGAGCTATAAAAAAACATAAAGAAAGTGAGCAAGGTGTATCGCCTAAGACGGATAATATAATTACTAAACTGTTGAGTAAAAAATGTAAAGTACAAGAATTATCCGATATAGAAGAGAAACAGTTGTTATCAGAAATTCAAGATCTTAAAGAGTCGCTTAGAGCTAGAATTGGGACTGAAAGAGAGGCACAAGCTCGATATGAATATGATGTGAGATTATTGAATGTTCTGGCTACTATAGGTATGAAAGTGGCGACTAGTGCCCATGAAATATATAATGATAGAAATCACTATATATCGTCGTATGATAATATTGAAAATGCATTAAAAGATTATGATATGTGGGATATTCTTCAGACCCCAGAGTATACTAGAATTAGTACTAAAAATATACCTAAAATCATTGAAAAAGGTAGAAACTCAATGAAGCGCATTGTTAGAATAATTGATACTGTATTACAAAAAAGTGAAGTTCAACGATTTATTCCTAAGAGTGTAGATTTAAAGGGATTAATAGAGAATATTGTTAAGCAGTGGAAAGCTGATTATAATAGGGTTAATTTTAATTTAGATATTCAAAATGGTATTGTGGTTAATTTATCGGATGATGTATTATGGACAATTTTTGATAATTTAATATTAAATTCCATTCAGCAGAACTCTGGAAATGTAATAATTACTATTGAGGTGACTGTAAAGAATAATACAATTCAATTTAACTATCATGATAATGGTAAAGGATTAGCAAAAAAGTATTTAGCAAGACCTAGATTAATTCTTGAACCACATGAGTCTACACGTAATGGTGGACATGGCTTGGGAATGTGGATTGTATATAATACCATATTATCCTTACGTGGAGAAATAGACTCTATTGATGGTTATAATGGTTTTAATATTATATTCTATATAAGGGAGATGAGCAGTATTGGAAATTAAAATTTGTTATGTAGATGATAATCTTGATCCTTTTCTTGTAGGGTATTTAGATAAATATGTGTGTAATAGTCCAGATTATAAATATGTAGAGTATGAAGTAAGCCCTTCTTTGTCGTATAATGATTTACTCACGAACGAAACAATTAATGTGTCGGATATTTTAATTATTGATTCAAGGCTATTTGAAGAAGTGGAATATACAGAGAATACGTTAACGGGTGAAGAACTTCGTTTTATTATAAGAAAAGTATTTCCCTATAAAGAGGTTCTGGTTATAAGTCAAAATGATACACATGAATATGATATAGAATCTAAATTTAAACCTTCAAGTCCCCTAGCGGATAGTAGCTTTGAGATGTATGAAGAGGAAGCTAGTCAGTTTTATAATGAAAGGCTCCTTCCTAAAATTATAGACTCTAGAAGATCTATAGAATCTACTAAAAAGTTATTGGATAGAATAAGTAATAAAGGCTATATGAATAGTAGTATATTGTTAGAGCAGATTAGAGATACAATTGATGGTGATAATATCTATACAGAGTTAAGCAAAGAAGATATTGATAGCTTGATTGATAACTTTACTCAACTGAGAAAGGAACTAAATGTGTGAGGATTACAGACTAACTCGTTATTGTGATGATTATCATGATATTAATGAGAGAAAGCAAAAGCTTGAAGCTTTAATAAGGCGAGAGTGGCCACAAACACGAATAATATATAATAAGATTAGAAATCGTGAATTACACTATATTGATGAGTTTATGCAAATTTACAATTTTCGGTGTGCTTATTGTGGTGTTTCTAATCGTGTATTGATGAATGTTCATTTATTTGAAGTTGACCATTTCGTTTGTGAGTCTTCGTTTTCTGGCTCATCTAAAGGTGTAGACTCCGGATGTATTTCTAATTTGGTATTATCATGTAAATGTTGTAATCGAGATAAAAGTAATTTCACATGGCCAACTGAATACAACCAATTACTTCATCCTGATGTGGGCGAGCTTAAACATATTTTTGTAAGAGATAATAGGTACTATATCCGTATAGCTAAGACCTATGAATCTGATGATGTAATTTTAGGGTTTTATAGGCAATTGAAACTTGGAAGTCAAAAAAGAAGACTTGATTATCTTTTAATCGAAATGATTGGATTAAAAGAGCATTTGGATATGAAAATTCCGAATTCTGGAAGTTTAGGTTTGTTAAGGTCATGTATTGATTTGTTATTGAGAAGACGGAATGCTATGTATTAATTTATATTTTGTGTGGATAAAATATAAATTAGATTATATAAAGATATTATTAAGTTAAGAATATCTTTATGTAAAGTTTTATAGTTTATACTTAAAATAGTAGAGGGAATCTTTTTATCTTTATATGTTAAAGAGATTCCTTTTATAGTATTTAAATGTTTATGAAGGATTAAAATAACTTTTAATGATAATAGGGTTTTATGAGTGAATTAGTAATTCGACCAATTACACAGGATGATATAGCATCTTGTTTAGATATTTATAATTACGAGGTAGTAAACGGCGTAGCCACCCTTGATCTTGAACCTCGTACGTTGCCAGAGTGGCAGGAGTGGTTTGATGCGCATAAAACGTCTGAGCACTGCATTTTTGTAGGGCTTATGGACGATGTTGTGGTAGGCTATGCATCGCTTTCACCATATAGAACGAAGGATGCTTTCAAAAGTACCGTCGAGTTATCTATCTACATTCATCAAGAGTATCGCGGCAAAGGCGTGGCGTCTAAATTGATGGCTCATATATTAGAGCATGCGAAAGAAACGGAAACATTACATACGGTGGTGTCTGTCATTACGGCGGGAAATGCGGCAAGTACAGCACTGCATGAACGGTTTGGATTTACCTATTGTGGTCTAACACCGCAAGTTGGTTTTAAACATGGTAAATATCAGGATACCGAAACATACGCATTATTGGTATAATCAAACGTAGATAATAATACGATATATAAATTAGGTATATGAATTAGGTACATAAATTAGATATATAAATTAGATATATTAATACGATATATTAATAATGTACAGATGATAGATAAGGGTTCGCTACGGGTTAGGGCGAATAGGGTGATTGAATGAACATGAAAGATGAACGGCAGTTCGTTGGATACAGCAAGTATCGCAGCCGTCTTGTAGATGGTCATGTGCATACAGAATTGTGTCCCCATGGTAGTGGGGATCGAACTGCATTGATGATTGAAAAGGCCATCGAGTTGCGCATTGAAAAGGTATGCCTTACAGAGCACGCGCCGTTGCCAAAGGCTTTTGCAGCTGAATACGGTGGTGACCAAAAGGCTTATGACACAGCGTCTTTGAAATTGAACCAA
>CAUHTB010000007.1 GCA_959608595.1 uncultured Veillonella sp.
CAATTTTGGTATTATATATAAAGGAGAAGTTGTATATTTTATAAAGGTTTAATGGCTATTAAAGTTTTATAAAGTATACAGCTCTAAGGCATGAGAGGAGCAGTCATATGAGGAAAATATTAACCATATTGTCCCTTTTGTGGCTACTCAGTATAGGGGGGACCGCTAACGCAACGGACTGGTATTATGTTGGGCCAGATGCGTCAGGAAACCAATTATTTATTGACAATGACAGTGTTCAAAAAAGTGATTATGATGCGCTTTTGTGGCTGCGGGTCAATGAACTGGGTGGCGACGAATTGCGATATAAAGTGTATATAAGTAGATATAATCGTACCATGGAAACGTTAAAGGTAGATGCGTACATGGCAGACGGTACACCTTATGAAAATGTAGAGTATAATGAAAATCCTGAACCTATTGAAGGCAATACAAATGGTCAAGCCATTTATAATTTATTATGGCAATAAAAGAACCATCTAGCACAGCAAACTAGATGGTTCTTTTTTATATGTGTAAAAAATTTATAAATCTTAGGAATATTTTTTATATACAACATCCTCAAATGAGAATGGTATATACGAAAATTTAAACTTGGGCAGAATTGCGACTTAATTCCAAGTCTTGAATCATTTGGAGATCGTCTTGTGGAGATCGACCACCAGTTGTTAAGTAGCCACCAACCATGATGCCGTTAAGGCCACCTTTTAAAGCATAAGCTTGTAAGTCACGAAGATTTACTTCACGACCGCCAGCTGTACGAATCAATGCGTTTGGCAAGATGAAACGGAACACAGCGAAGGTACGTAAAATATCTAGAGGACGTAATGCTTTATTACTTTCAAATGGTGTACCTTTAACAGGATTTAAAATGTTGAGTGGTACAGAGTCAATATGCAAACGTTTAAGCTCGAATGCCATCTCTACGCGTTGTTCTAATGTTTCATTAAGCCCGAGGATGCCGCCAGAGCAAACTCGAATACCTGCTTTTTGAGCATTATCGATAGTAGACATTTTATCTTCGTAGGAATGGGTTGTACAAATATCTGGGAAGTGACTAGGCGCTGTTTCGATATTGGAGTGGTATCGAGTTACACCCACTTCTTTTAATTTGAGAGCTTGTTCGTAAGTTAACAAACCAAGAGAACAGCAAATTTCGAGGCCTACTTCGTTTTTAATACGGTCTAATACGCGAATGATTTGGTTAAATTCGTTTGGGTTATTAGTATTACGACCACTCGTTACGATAGAAAAACGAATAGCGCCTGCTTCTTTAGCTTTGCGCGCCGCATCGAGGATGCTTTCATCATCCATGAATGGATATACTTGGACACCTGTTTCGTGATGGGCAGATTGGGCACAGAATTTACAGTTTTCAGGACATTTGCCAGATCGTGCATTTACAATGGCGCATACATCCACGGAGTTGTCATTGAAATGCTGGCGAATTTTATCGGCCATAGCAAGTAGAATCATCGTATCATCATCAGATGTATGAATTAACTCGATTGCTTCTTCTTTAGTAATTTCACCACCATGCATAATACGATTAGCTATGGTAAGAATTTTTTCGTATGTTCCCACCTGGGATGGTTGTTGATCTGTAGGCAAAGCCATAATAGCCTCCTAATTGTTAACTTAATAAAAACATAATATATTGACAATTTGATTGTAAACGTTCGTGTATAAATTGTCAACTTAATGTATTTTTGAGTTAACAAAAATGTCGCAGTAGGTTTTAGACTATTTTGAATACAGGTAAGGCCTATAGTTTGAATCTAATGGGAGATACTATATTTTAGTATCTATTTTGATAGATTGATTGATAGTTATTTTTAAGTAATCTTTACGGTTTTGTAGTATAATAAAATATTGTAATTACTATATATAACTATAATAAAAGTACTAATACAAGGAGTGGATATAGATGCAGCCATTTCGATTTATACACTGTGGTGACCTGCATTTAGGGGCACCCTTTCAATATGTTACAGGTATTAGCCGCGCCGTTGATCGTGCCGTGAGCGAATCTACCTATGTAGCCTTTGATACAATTATTGACACTGCTATTGATGAGCATGTTCATGCTGTTGTCATAGCTGGTGATATTTATAATAGCGAAGATCATAATTTAGAGGCACAGGTGCGATTTGTGCGCGCCATGTATCGCTTGGCAGAACATCGCATTGCAGTATATATGGTGCAAGGTAATCATGACCCTGCTGAAAGCTGGAAGGCTCAATTGCAGATGCCTGATAATGTGCATGTATTCTCTAGTGAACAAGTACAACGTTTCCCATTAATTGTTAACAATATAGAAATTGGTGGCGTTTACGGCATTAGCTGTGGCCATGGTAATGAAAGCGACAATTATGCGCGCCAATATCGCGCCTTTGAACGAGATGAGTTTTCTTTGGCTGTCATGCACGGGACCGTAGGTTCTAGTGCAGGCTCTGAAAACCATAATGTGACCGGCCCGTGCAGTTTAACTGATCTTGCAGAGGCGGCTATGGATTATTGGGCATTAGGACATATTCACAAATCTCAAGTTCTTAGCGAGGAACCTCTTGTTGTTTATTCCGGTAATCCTCAAGGTTTACACCGCAAGGAAATAGGCCCTAAGGGGTGCTATCTCGTCTCTGTATCTCATAATGGTCATTGTGAACCTCGTTTCATTGAAACAAGTGCAATCCGTTTTGAAGAAATCAAAATTGATATTGCAGGCATGAAAACGGAAGCAGAATTCTTAGAAATTTTACGCCATAAAAAAGAGAATCTGCGTAAGCAACATAAGAAAAATATCTTGCTTTCCATTGTTCTCGTAGGTACAGGTCCATTGCATCGTTTATGTACACAAGAAGGTGTGCGCAAATTATGGTTGCAAGAGTCTCAAAGTGAAGAGAAAAGCAAGTCTATATTTGTTATGCCTTATCGCATGATGTGCAATACGCGACCTAGCATTAATTTGGCTGAACGTAGATTGTTATCCGATGTGGTAGGGGATTATTTACGCGCCTATGATGATATGGTTGATGGCAATGCGGTACAGACGGTACGTCAAATTTTGGCAGAACGACCTGAGTTTAAACGCTTAGGTGTATATGCCGATTTGTTAAGTGATGAATTATTGCTTCGCGCCTTGAAGCGCTGTGAAATTGAAGGTGTTACTGTATTGATGGGGGCTAACGATGAACATTAAACGCATACGATTTGATGAATTTGGCCCGTATCGCGACTGGTCTTTTACTACGGGAAATCATGGTGTTCAGCTCATGTATGGCCCTAATGAAAGTGGCAAAACCTCCTTGCTTGAAGGGATGCGCACACTTCTATTCGGCGGTACTCATAAGGCTTATGGGCTTATGACGGGTGCCCTCGATGTAGAGCGTAATGGTGAAAGCTACTACATTGGTCGTAAGGGTAAACAACTAGACTTTTACAGTCCTGGAAATCCAGCCATTCATGAGGAGCCAGCTCAACACTGGTGGCATGGTATTGATAAAAAAACATATAATCGAATTTTTGCATTGACCCTTGATGATTTACAAGGGCTCGATGTTCTACAAGAGGTAGAGGTTCGGTCTCGTTTCTTCGGCGCTGAAGGGGGCGAGCATTTAGGTTCGGTCGTAAAAGATGTGGAAAAAGGCGCTACTGATCTATTAGTAGCTTCCTCCAATGGTAAACGGCGCATCAATGTGTTGATGGATGAGCTTAAAGAAAATCGTCAAAAGTTAAGCCATTTAGCCGAGCATGAAACGCAATATGTAGAATTGCAAAAAGCCTTTCACAGTACGGAACAGACTGAGGCAGAATTACAAGGTCAGTTGCAAGAGTGGAAGGAATACCGCGATGGTATAGACGTTGTATTGCGCGCATGGGATACGTATCGCCGTAGCGAAGAAGCGCGTATGCATATGCAACAGTACAATAGTGAGCTTGCCTTGAGTCGTGATGAGTTCCTTCGTATCGACGAGGAAATCAAACGAGCTCGAGACAATATGCAGTTGTGGCAGGAAAAGGAAGCGGCCTTGATGCCAGCTAACTTTAGCCCAGATAGTCCATTTGGTACGTATGGTCAAGATATTGAAGACCTTATTCAACAAGGTGCCAAGTGGGAACAATTGCGCCGGGAGTGTGAAGAAGGGGATGCGTATATCTTTAAGGTACGAGAACAATTAGAGTTTTCTCGTTCTATGCATTCTGCGTGGCGTGATGATGAGCCGATGGCTGACGATGTGAATTGGTTTGAAGGAGAGCGCTTAGCAAGTCGCTTGCGCACTGCTAAAGATCAATTATTACACTGGCAAGATCGCAAGCCTGCTGAGGCTTCTGATGATTTGCCAGTAGCCAATCTTGACGGAGCATCCTTACCAAATTACAGCGAAGAGGATTTGGCGAAAAAAGAGCATCTCGAACGTGAACTAGAGCTTATCTTGATGGATATAGATCGGGTTACAGAAAAACGGGATAGCTATGGTCCTGATGCACAACCGAGCAATTTGCCAAAGTGGTTACAACGCATTAGTGGCGTAGCTGCAGTGATTGGCGTTTTACTCGTATTAGCAGGCTTATTAGTATTAGAGTCTGTACTTTATACGATTGGCGGCTTTATACTATTAATCCTATCTATGGCATTGTTCTGGTATGCTACATGGAGACGTCATAACGGCAATTCTGATGTGTCTAAACTGAATTATGAGTTACAAATCTTGTCATCTCGTAAATCTGATGTAGAACATCAGTTAGAGGCACTTGTGAAAGCCGCAACACCTGTAGTGAGCCCAATTCCATCCATAGAGGGTGCAGCACATCTTGATCGTTGGATTCAAGAAGGTCATACGTTGCAAGCTATTTATGATGAAGCCCTTGCAGCTTGGCAGAATTGGTTGCCTCAAGGTGCGGCGAAGAGCCTTAACGAAGATGATTTCTTCGGTCTCAAACAAGAGTACGATCAGTATCATGAACAGTTACGTACTATTGAAGGTTATGAAAAGCGCTTAGCAGAGCACAAAGAGGGCTTACGAGTTATTGAAGACCAAGCCATGACCTTGTGGTATAACCTTGGTGTTGAGGCTCCTGTATCTCCTACAGAGTTAAAACGTATTTACAACCAATACAAAAATTTCCAACAAAATAAAATTGTATGGGAACAAAAGGAAGCACAACGTAAAAGCTTCCGCAATGAATACGATAATTGGCACCGCAAAGAAAAAGAATTGCTACTTCGTCAACAAGAGCTATTGCATAAGGCTGGCATGGAAAGCTCTAACGAGTATCGTCAACATCTTATCGATGAAGATCAATACAAGCAATGGCAAACCATTTACAAGCAAAGTCAGGTACAGTTAGATTTATTAGCTCCTGATGCGGAGAATAAAGATTTATTCTATCGCCGCTTGCGTGAAGGCAATAAGGATAATTGGTTAGATGAGTTAGCTCATTCTGAACGAGAAATAGCATCCATTGAAGACAAGTTGGCAATCTTATATGAGCGCCGTGGTCAAATTGTGGAGTCTATGCGTGCCCTAGGTTCTGACCAAGAGCAACACCAAATGCTTCAAGAACGTGAAGCATTACAAAATGAACTAGAAGCTGCTCTTGAGGATTGGGCTACACAAGTGTTGATGAGTCACTGCATGGATAAGGCTCAACAATCGTACGAGCAAGAAAAACAGCCTCATATGCTAGAACTTGCATCTTCTTATATAGAACGGTTAACTGGTGGTATGTATACCTTTGATGTTCTTGGTATCAACGAAGGCGTAGCCTTGGTTAATGGCAATGGAGAGCGATTAGAGCTTAAGTACTGGTCTAGCGGCTTGGCTGACCAAGTATACTTGGCATTGCGATTAGCACTAGCGAAGGTATTTTCTTACCAAGTTGAATCCTTGCCAATCATATTAGATGATATTCTCGTGCGCTTTGATGAAAACCGTCAACGTAGCGCGTTAGAATTATTAGCTGAAATCGGAAAGAACCAACAAATCTGGCTATTCACGTGCCAACGTTCTGTATTTGATATGGCTCAATCTATTACAGGCATTGATTGCCATAGATTGAGTCGCAATTAAATATTGATTGCCACTGATTAAGTCATAACTAAATTGAACCCCTGTGAAGGTATATAGCTTTCACAGGGAATAGTAATGGCAACGTTACAAATGATGTAACTAAAGTAACTGTTTTAGTTATCATAGTGTGTTAGTATTGATTAGAAAGAAAGGGGTTGAGTACTTGAATACAGCATATTTAGATATGATCCAAGGTAAGAACCCTGGTGTAACACCTGTGTGGTATATGCGCCAAGCTGGTCGTAGCCAAGCGGAATACCGCAAAATCAAAGAAAAATATACGCTCTTTGAAATTACAAAAGAGCCTGAGTTGTGTGCTCGTGTTACAGAGCTACCTGTAAAAGAATACGGCGTAGATGCAGCCATCCTTTACAAGGATATTATGAGCCCTATGGTAGGGATGAATGTAAACGTAGAGCTCAAGGCTGGTGTGGGCCCTGTGTTTAATACACCGATTCGCTCCATGGCTGATGTAGATACATTAGATACCTTTGACCCTACAAAGGTAGATTATATTGGGAAAACAATTAGGTTATTAACATCCGGTATGCTCGCCGTTCCGCTCATTGGATTCTGTGGCGCACCATTTACGATTGCGTCTTACCTCATCGAAGGGGGACCAACAAAGAATTACAACAAAACTCGTGGCATGCTCATCGGTGCACCTGATGTATGGAATGCATTGATGACGAAGTTAGCAGATATGTCCATTGAATATTTGTCTATGCAAGCCGAAGCCGGTGCGAATGCATTACAAATCTTCGACTCTTGGGTTGGTGCAGTGAATGCAGACCAATATAAACAAGGTATTTATCCTCATATGGAACGCATTATTAAGACTGTAAAGGAGCGATACCCTCACTTGCCTATGGCTATGAATGGTGTTGGTACCGATCATCTCGTATCTATTTGGTCTCATTTGCCATTGGATGTAATCGCTCTTGATTGGCGTAGCTCCATCGTTATGGCTAATGAACGAGGCGTAACACAAACGGTACAAGGTAATCTCGATCCAGCCTACTTATTCGCTGATGAAAAAACATTAGCTCACGAAGTGGATCGTATCTTACTTGATGGTGTTCGTTATGGCCGTCATATCTTTAACTTAGGTCATGGTGTATTCCCAGAGGCGGATCCTAAAAAGCTCCATTGGCTTACAGATTATGTACATGAACGTAGTCGTGAATTATGGGCACAAGAGGGGTAAGCTAGTGAACATCGAGAAAAAAGGATTATTATTCTTATCCTATGGTAGCCCTTCAAGTAAGGATGATTTAGTGCCATACATGACGAGTATTCGTCATGGTCGCGTGCCGACCGATGCTGAAGTTGCAAATCTTACCCATCGTTATGATGTCATTGGTCAGTGGTCCAACGTAGAATTACAAACGATGGCAGAACGTCAATATAATAGACTGCTTACGTTGTTGCCATCCATACCATCGGCCATTGGATATCTTCATATGAAGCCGTCCATTGCTGATGCGGTAGATGCATTAGTCAAACAAGGTGTAGAGCATATTATCGCTATCGTAACGGCCCCATTCTTTACGTCTCTTGGTACTGGTGCTTATGAGAAACAAGTGCAGGCTGCAATTGGTGACTTTCAAGATGTAACCTTTGATGTTATTCGTGCTTGGTGGGATCAACCTTCCTTTATCGAGTATTGGGTAAAAGCAGTTTCAGACTGCATCAATGACACTAAAGATGTATTTGTTATTTTTAGTGCTCATAGCATACCTCTTATTAATAGTCATAATGCAGACTCTTATGCATTGGCCTTAGAGGAAAGTGCAAAAGAAATCGCTCAACGTTGTGATTTGGAACAGTGGTCTGTAGCTTGGCAGAGCGCAGCCCCTCACGGACAATGGTTAGGGCCAACCGTAGCGGAAGCAATCAATCAATCTTTGCGTAGTGGTGCGATACATATAGTCTTTGTGCCATTTGGCTTTGTAAGCAATCATGTAGAGGTGTTGTACGATAATGATGTAGAGTGCAAAGAACTCGTTGATGCTGGCGGCGCTGTATATATGCGTGCAGAAATGCCGAATTGTGATGAAACATTCTTGCAAGCGATGGCGAGTGCAATAATAGAAAGGATTCATTCGTGAATGTAACAATAGTGGGCGGTGGCCTAACCGGATTGACAGCGGCTTATTATTTAGGCCATGCAAAGCCGGACTGGACCATTACTCTTTATGAACAAGCACCACGATTTGGTGGGAAAATACAAACACAACGCGTCGATGACTTCGTGGTAGAGCTGGGACCTGATTCTTACTTAGGCCGTAAAACGGAAATGACGGATCTCGTCTATGATCTCGGCTTAGGGGACACCCTTGTATCGAATGAAACAGGGCAAGCCTTTGTGTATGACAAAGGTTCTATTCATCCTATTCCAGGGGGCTCTATCATGGGCATCCCTACGGAAATGATGCCTTTTGTGAAAGCAACGCTTATTTCTTGGCCTGGCAAATTGCGAGCTGGTTTAGATTACTTTAAAAAGCCATACCAGCTAGATAAAAATGGAGATGTATCTATTGGTCATTTCTTTCAATACCATTTAGGTCAAGAAATGATGGATAAGCTCATCGAGCCTCTATTGGCGGGTATCTATGGCGGCGACATTTATAAAATTAGCTTGTTATCTACATTCCCTCATTTTATTCAAGTAGAACAAAAATACGGGAATATGGTAAAAGGCATGATGGCTGCTAAGATGGGCCACTCTAAAGCGGGGGTTACTAAAGCGGCTAAAGGTGCCGTAGCTGAAGGCGACGTACCGCGTGCTGGTAAAGGGACTATGACAGACCGTCAATTCGAAAGTCATGAAGCAAAGTCTAGTCAAACTGCATCTACGAATAATAGTTCAAACAGTTCTGGCTATGCCACAAATACTAGTCCACACCGACAAACTAGTAAGGTTCAAGCGGATATGGCGAGCCGAAAGGGGACTGCTGCTCAATCTGGTATGTTCCGCCAATTGACAGGCGGCCTTGAAAGCGTTATTACTGCTATCGTTGATGCCATGCCTAGTAATGTGAACTTGTATACAGGTACGCTAGTTTCTAATATTCGATATGTTGAAGGTATGTATGCTATCGATGTGGAGAACTCTGGAAACGATGCTTGTGGCTGTCAGTCTCATTCTAAATCTATTAGAACTGCGTCTATTAATGCTGAGAACAGGGTAGAAGCTAGTGATTCTAATACAGATTCAGCTACAGAGGTACTCCTTGATAAAGCTCCTGCTATGGCGGATCATGTGATTATCGCGACACCACCTGCGACATATAATCAGTGGTTTAAGGATGACGAAGGCTTTGATTTCTTGCGCTCCATGGAACAGTCGAGCTGTGCTATTGCTATTATGGCCTTTGATAAAGCTACCTTTGATGGTGACTTAAAAGGTTCGGGCCTCTTGATTACACGCAATACAGATACACCTCTTACAGCGTGTACTATTCTTAATCAAAAATGGCCTCAAACAACGCCTGACGATAAAATCGTATTGCGCGTCTTTATTGGAAAACCCGGCAATGATGTAGTAGAGCATCTCGATGATAAGGACCTTTCAGAATTGGCAGTAAAAGAAATTCAACGCATTATGAGTTTCTCCACGCAACCGGAATGGGTGCGCATCAATCGTCTCATTCACTGCATGCCGCAATATAATGTAGGACATCGAGCAGGCATCACAGCAGTGCGTGAACATGTGGCAAAACACTATCCAAATTTACATCTCATTGGTACACCATTTGATGGCATCGGTATTCCTGATGGTGTGAAGCAAGCGAAAGAACTCGTAGAGTCTATTGTGGATAGTAATGAAAGTTAATATTAATAAATAATTATAAGAAAAGGCTCCATATGCTATAATAGTATATGGAGTCTTTTCGATTCTTAAAGTAATAGATATATATCATTTTAATATAATCACTATAGATAGGAGTGATCACAATGGGAAAAGCAATCCCTACAGTAGAAGGTTGGCATAGCCAACACATGGTCTTTGCCATGGATTTCAGCGCATGGAACTGCTTTACAGCTGAAGAAAAAGCAGAAGCACGCAACGAATTAAAAGCATTTTTAACGGATCTTGAAGCTAAACATCAAGCTAAAGAAGGTAGCTATGCATTCTATGATTGTAATGGCGCAAAAGGGGACTTAATCCTATGGATTCTTGGTCCATCCCTTGAATACTTGGCGCAAGTAGAACGCAAATTCCGTCGTTTGGCTATTGCAAGCGTATTAGTGCAAACATATTCCTATACATCTGTAACAGAAGTAAGTGCTTACGTTAAAGCTAAACTCGATACAGAAGAAGTTAACCAAAAACTATACCCTCATGTACCTCGTGACAAATACATCTGCTTCTATAATATGAGCAAAAAACGTGAAGGTGATGACAACTGGTTCATGCTACCACCGCAAGAACGAGGCATGTTGATGAAATCTCACGGTGAACTTGGTAAAACATACTTAGACGTTTTATCCGAATTTACAACAGGTGGCTGTGGCCTAGACGACTGGGAATGGGGCATTACAATCTTCAGTAATGACGACATCCAATTCAAAAAAATCGTATATGATATGCGCTTTGAAGTAGCCAGTGCAAAATACGGCATCTTCAGCGACTTCTACGTTGGTACCATCATCGACGATGCACTACTAGAAGAAATCTTTGGATAAAAAAGGGGACTGCTTGGCAGTCCCTTTATTCTGATTTGACGATATATATCTTTATCTCTATAATATAAATAGATAGTCAGACGAGTAGGACGTCAGGCGCATCTCAAAAACTAATTATCTAGGAAATGGCCTTTCTGTTTATCTAATTACCCATGATAACGGAGGGCTATTTTTTATTTCCTTTTTAATGAATGCTATAATTTTGAGCAGAAAATTTGATGTTCGTACTGCACTGCGTAAAATATAATTCACTATATCTGAGCATCTTATTTACAACTATATTTTTATAAAAGAGAACCCCGCATCGATCCGACTTACGAGGTCAAGGCCCTAGGCCGCAG
>CAUHTB010000008.1 GCA_959608595.1 uncultured Veillonella sp.
GGTTCTTTATAATTGCAAGATACATTCATGATAGGAAATACAATATCCTCATTCATCATATCCCACAGGGTTACACCGATTTGACGAAGGAATTCAATGCGGGCCATTTCAAACCATCTAAAATGATTACTATGGTGCGCAATACCCATCATATCGGTTTCGTAAAATCGTACATTTACTGAAGCAATATGCATATATTTATCCTTCTTTTTTCATAGAATACAACCTTCATTGTATATCTATTACTTTAGCGTGTCAAATAAATAAAGGCAGTTTAATCGCAACGGATCAAACTGCCTTAATGGTTAAAAGCTAGTTACTGCCACCAAATGGGAAGTATTTTTTTGCCTCTTCTTGATGACGAGTTTTAATGTAACGATTGGCAACCTTGAAGGCAAGACCAAGCACTGCTACATCATCTATCCAACCTAATACAGGAATTGTATCCGGTACAATATCAATAGGTAATACGAGATACCCTAAGGCACCAGCAATGACTGCTTTTACATATTTTGGAGTGTCCTTGTCACGCATACAAAGGAACAAGGTCACTGCTCGTTGTACAAAGGCAAGCTTCTTACCATATCGTCCTAAAAAAGCGGCGAATTTAGATTCGTTAAAATACTTACCATATGTAATAATTTTTAATGGATTCATCTTCATAATCCTTTAGCGCCTATTTGCGCAAACCACCAATTTTATCTTTTGCTGTATTAACAGTGTTTGTAGCAACATCTTTTGCTGTTTCAACAGCATCATTAGCTTTAGTTTTTGCAGTTTCTACTGCAGCTTGTGCAGAAGCTTTAGCTACTTCTACGCCACCTTTAGCTAATTCTTTAGCTACATCAATATTTTCTTTAGCAACATCAATTTTCTCTTTTGCCGCGTCAGTTACTTTCGCCACAACTTCTGCTGCATTGTCATGAAGTTGATATTTTGTTTCTGTATTCCATTTATCGATAGCAGGTGTTACTTTTTCTTCGTAAACTTGTTTCAAAGTTTCTTTAGCAAGACCTGTTTCATTAGCAATACCAGCCCAAACGTCGCGTTGACCTTGTGTGAAAGGAATGCTAGCGCTTGCATCACGGATGATGTCACCTGCTATAGCTTTACCACTTTCAAGGAATTCAGCAACCATTGGTTTATAACGTTCGATATCAGAAGGCATACCATCTTGAATCCAAATGTGAGCAATTTTACCAATAGCATATGTTAAACCAACCGCTACAGGAACGCGAACTGCTTTTAGAGGAACAAGAAGAGAAATAGCCGCTGTACCTACAGCTGTGCTAAGACCACCAACTAGACCCACTACGGCACCAGATTGCAATTCTACTTCGTAAAGATGTGCAATGCGAGTTACCATATACGTTGCATTGGCGCACAAAGCAACACTGCTGAATTTAGGGGACAATGCCAATGCCGCTGCACGACCTGCACCCCAGAAAATAAATTGTTCAACTTGATAGTCACGATCTTGAGAACCATCCATAAGTGGCTCAAGTGTTACGCCATTATATTCTGCCATAAGTATTCTCCTTTGTTGTGAACCAACTATAGGTCATATTATTAGTATTATTATACCATTCTATTGCTAGAAGTGAAATGAATTTTTCTAATTATCTATAGATTTAAAAAATAAAATAACTTCCAATATTTTCTATCTTACCAACTAGTGAGACCACCATCGATAGTCCATGCTGCCCCCGTTACAAAGGAAGCTTTATTGCTCAATAAAAATACAATAACCTCTCCAATTTCATGAGGTTGACCAATGCGTCCCAAGGGATAATGTTGGCCCATTTCAGCCTTAGCAGCCTCTGCATCTTGCTGAGCATTTGCAATTTGTTTATCTACTAAAGAGGTATCCACATCACCAGGACAAACACAGTTAACGCGCACATTATGTGGTGCCATTTCAAGGGATAGTGATTTCGTAAAACTCACTACCGCACCTTTTGAAGCACCGTATACAGAGCAAGCCACATTACCTTGTAAGCCTGCATCACTAGCTACCGTTACGATACTGCCCTTTGTAGCGCGCAAATAGGGCAATGCCGCTTGGCACAAGAAAACCGTACCTTTCACATTGGTGCCAAACATTTCATCAAAGGCTGCTTCCGTTACATCTGCCAGAAGCTCTTCTTCATAATAGCCTGCTGCTGTTACGAGAGCAGAAACACCGCCGAATAATTTAACGGTTTCTTTTACAATACGCTGACAATCTTCAATCTTCGATACATCCCCTTGGATGTACTGCACCCTTGAAGAATAGCGGCGCAATTTCATCTTAGCCGTTTGTCCTGATTTTTCATCACGACCGTTAATGACAACACACCAGCCTTCTTTAAGAAGCAATTTTGCCGTAGCAAATCCGATGCCCGATGTGCCACCACTAATCAATGCCACTTGTACATCACTTTTATGAGGCATACCTTGCCCTCCTATAATGTGGAAACATAGTCATAGACTAATTTCAACAACATAACTGTCGTTACCGACAAGAATACAACACGTACCAACGACGAACCCTTAGCAATAGCTAAATGAGATCCTAGGTAAGCACCTATAATTTGGCCTACCCCTGTAGCTAAACCGTACTTAATATTGACGTGACCTAAATAGAAAAATACGATTAAGGATGCTAAATTACTAGTAAAATTCAATATTTTTGCATTCGCAGAAGCATGCAGAAAATCAAAGCCAGTAAAAATAAAGCCCATAATTAAAAATGTACCTGTACCAGGGCCAATAAAACCATCATAAACACCAATGCCAAGAGCAAAAGCCATGCAAATATACAATGCTTTTCCTGCTACTGCTGAGGTACGGTTTATTTCGCCCCAATCCTTTTTAAATACCACAAAAAGTGTGACACAAACGAGTAGGACGATAATAATAGGCTTTACATACAAGGGTGGCAATGATACAACCGCTAAGGTACCAAGCATGGATCCTATAAATGTAAAAGGTAGTAATTTACGAACTAGAGAAAAATCAACCATGTGATTTCTTAAGAATGTAATTGACGCACTGCCAGCTCCAAATATACTAGACAGCTTATTACTGCCTAAGGCCATACTCGGCGGAAGGTTGGTTAATAGCATAGCAGGAACAGAGATTAGTCCCCCACCGCCCACAATGGAGTCTACAAAACCGGCAAAAGCACCTGCTACAGCGAGTAAAACGAGAATTAGGATATCAAATGGTAAACCTGTTACCTCAATAAGCCACTCCATATAAACCTCCTGTAGATAGCACATCAACGGTCGCCAAAAGGCCACCGTTGTCATGCTAGTTAATTTTATTTTGCACCTAGACGATCTAAAGCCAATGTGTATCCATCAGCACCATAGACTAAGCATCGTTTGACACGACTAATAGTAGCCGTGCTCGCACCTGTTTCTTCTACAATTTTTTCGTAGCTATCACCGGCACGTAGCATTTTTGCTACTTGTAAGCGTTGAGACAAAGCTTTCAATTCATTAATCGTACAGATATCTTCAAAGAACGCATAGCACTCCTCAGTATTTTCAAGCGTTAATATAGCGGTGAATAGCTCATCGTTTTGTTCACTTCTCAACTTCTCATTGATACTCATAGGATCCTCCTACTTCTTATTCATCGCTTTAGACCAAGCATCGCCAATCATTTGGACTAATTGTACCAAAATAACCAAGATGATAATGGTAGCAATCATAATATCAGCTTGGAAACGTTGGTAACCATAGCGGATAGCAATATCACCAAGGCCACCGCCACCGATAGCACCAGCCATTGCAGAGTAACTGATGAGGTTAACGATAAGAACCGTTACATTATCGATAATCGTAGGCAATGCTTCAGGTAATAATACTTTCCAAATGATTTGGAGTGGACTTGCACCCATGGATTGGGCCGCTTCAATTACGCCAAAGTTAATATCTTTAATAGATGTTTCTACAAGACGTGCTAAGAATGGAATTGCAGCGATTGTTAAAGGCACACAAGCTGCAGTGGTACCAATAGATGTGCCTGCCACCATACGAGTGAATGGAATGATAGCTACCATCAAAATGATAAATGGTACGGAACGCGTTGCATTGACGATAGCACCTAGCACCTTATTAAGCGCTACATTTTCTAAGATATGACCCTTAGAGGTTACTACCAAAATAACACCGAGAGGGATACCAAGTAACATAGCCATGACCGTAGAAATTATCGTCATTTGCAATGTATCAAGGGTACCAGTTATGAGAAGATTAATGATTTGCTCTGACATAACCGATCACCTCGCTTTCAATTGGTAATGTTTTGATGTAGTCTAAGCCCTCTTGCGCATTTTCTGGGTCACCATTCAAGATAACGATAAGGCGACCAACGCATGTATTTTGGATATAGTCGATGCCACCAAAGAGGATACTTACATCGAGGTTAAAGCGTCGTACGAGACCTGCCACTACAGGTTCATCTGTAGATTGGCCTGTGAATTTAAGACGTACTAATGGAGCTGTACCTGCAATCCATTGATCATGTAATTCCAAATGTTCTAACGCTTCTGGCGGTAAGTTATCACTTACTACAGAGCTGATGAATTCTTTTGTAGTATTTTCACGAGGATGTGTAAATACTTCAACAGTGCTACCTTCCTCGAGGATTACGCCGCCTTCGATAACCGCTACGCGATCACAGATTTCACGGATTACGTGCATTTCATGAGTGATGAGAACAATAGTAAGGCCCATTTTTTCGTTGATATCTTTCAACAATTTCAAAATGGATTCTGTTGTTTGCGGATCCAGAGCAGATGTAGCTTCATCACAAAGAAGAACCTTTGGATTAGACGCTAAGGCACGAGCGATACCAACACGTTGTTTTTGACCACCAGACAATTGAGATGGATAGTTGTTCATACGCTCAGTAAGGCCTACGATATCAAGGATTGGCGTAATGCGTTCCTTAATTTCGGATTTGCTCAAGCCTTGTAATTCCAACGGAAATGCCACATTGTCATACACTGTACGAGAGGACAAAAGGTTAAAATGTTGGAAAATCATACCAATATCTTTGCGTGCTTTACGTAAATCGGATTTGCTAAGTGTTGTTAAATCTGTACCATTGACGATAACAGAGCCAGATGTAGGAGCTTCGAGCATGTTGATGCATCGAATCAATGTGGATTTACCGGCCCCTGATTGACCGATAATGCCAAAGATTTCACCTTCTTTAACATCAAGGCTAATATCTTTTAATGCTTCCACACGAGTAGCGCCTTCATAGACTTTACTAATGTGTTGTAATTGAATCAAAATAATGTCCTTTCTTAAGGTAAAAGTTTACCATGTAATGAAAGTAGATTACCTATTAAGGCAAACCTTCTTCCATCAATTTTTCTAGTGCTTCGCGTAGACGAAGTGTAATAGCACCTGGTTTACCACCGGATACTGGATTTCTGTCTAGCTTAGTAATTGGGATGACACCACCAATTGTATCGGTAAAGAATAATTCGTCCGCATCATCTACAAAAGCGCGGTCAAATTCTTTTTCGATAACTGTAATACCTAGAGATGGTGCTACGCGGGTCAAAATCATTTGGCGCGTAATACCTTTTAAGATATGATTATCTGCTGGGTGCGTATACAAGATACCATCTTTGACAGCAAATACATTAGATGTTGCACCTTCTGTACAAACGCCATCACGGAACAACATGGCAGTATAAGCAAATTTCTTCTCCGCTTTAGTTTGTGCCAAAATATTTGGAATCAAATTAGTAGTCTTAACATCTACATGGTCCCAACGCTCATCAGGTAATGCAATCGCTTTTACACCTTCACCCAATTTATTAACTGCATCCATATCCAAATTACGGATAGACATGAGCATTTGTGGTTCTAGTTTGGAACGATCATATGCATGATGGCGTGGAGCTACACCACGAGAGATTTGCAAATAAATATAGCCCTCTTTGATTTCACTTTGCTCGATTAAAATTTCGTGCAATTCTGTTAAATCATCTGGGGTCATTTTTACGGGAATATCCATTTCACGCATAGATCGATACAAGCGATCTTGATGGTAGGACAATGCGAAGCAACGGCCTTTTACGACACGTACAACTTCGTATACGGAGTCACCAAACAAATAGCCACGGTCATCAATACTGATAACTTTGGCACCTGGTTCAACAAACTCGCCATTAAAATATGTTAATTCTTGCATAGGAGCACCTCTTTTTCTATATCGTTACTCTATCAAGTAGTAATCATCATGGACTTATTATATCACAATTACTTTCAAATTTTCACACTTTACTTAGTGAAAGATATAACTTAGATATACAAAAATCCGCTAGGATACCATAGTTAAAAACTATATCCTAGCGGATGTATATTATTAATGTCCTAATATAAACTTGCGTAATGGTTTAGGCACATAATTTAGAGCGACTGTAGTCAAATAGGACAGGCCTAGCGCCATAGCATACATTGCAAGTACATTGACCACTGTATAGAGGAGATTATATTTAGCCATCACCCCAGAGATGATCAACAACCAGAATGGATGTGCTAAATAAATACCGTAGGACTTATCCCCTATTTCTGACCAAGTAGATTCCATGGTCGCATTCATTGGTAAGGTTTGGAATAAGAACAGGCTAAATAGTGTTCCCAGTCCAGTATAGAGGACACCCATTGGGCTCATTTGATGAACTGTATAAATTGCTTCAAGCACTGTATAATGCCATACGTCCATGACATAGTAGTAGGATCCGAGCATCAACAAAATAGAGCCTACTGCACTAACACCTAATAAGTAACGATAGCGCCACATGTATTCACATACCGTTTCATAGCGCTCAGCACATACAGCACCCAACAAGAATATCCACACATAATGGATAACCCAATAATTAAGTCTCATATCAAAGAGATATTTCAACACAGGGTTATTACTAAGATGTTCTGTTACCCAACGGCCGAGCATGTAAGATGATACATAATCGATGCCAACTTGGATGATAAATAGTAATACCATCCAGAATACAGGACGTTTTAAGATGACTTTCACCATAGCTCGCCATAGAGGCATCATCACGTAGAACCATAAGAGGATAACCATAAAGTATAAATGATACATAGACGTACCAAATAATAGATTTACAGCCAATGGTCCCGGATGCAAATTACCTAGATTATGCGCCGTTAGTCCCGTGTAGAGCAAATAAAATATGGACCACGTAATATATGGAAATAGCACCACCTGAATACGGCGGTGCATAAATTCCTTATATGAGAATGGTCCCTCTACAGATGTATGGTAGAACAATCCAAATGCAGAGAGGAAGAAAAATGCTGGTACTCCAAAGCGCGATAGAATTTCTAAGACGCTAATGAGTTCTAAATTTACAAAAGGATTTTGTAATGCGTAAGAACCTACATGAATGCCGATAACACCGAGCATACAGAGGCCACGCATATATGTAATTTCCGGTAAAAATGCTTTTTTCATATCCATTCCCTATTCATTATTGACCAGGTACAACTGCAGGTGTTGGCACAAGGCGTGGACCTTGAGATGTTGTAGCCGGTTGTTTAACTACTGGAATTACAGATGATGTAATTTGAACAGCTGTTGTCTTTACTGGTTGAGCAGGTTGTGCTGGTGCAGCTTGACCATTAGCCTTAGCTGCTGCTTCTGCCTTAGCCTTAGCTTCTGCCTCAGCTTTAGCTTTCGCTTCTGCTTCACGTTTCAAACGCAATTCTTTTTCAAGCGGTACCACTGGTTTGTCGTAAATAGTGATATCTGTTTCGAATAGACGGCCCCAAGGGAATGTAGCCTTTACTGTACGAGGGTCGACTTTAAGGTATTTTTCAGCGAAGTCTTGGATACGTTCACCTAAGTAGCTTTCAAGACGTTCATTCAACTCGCCAGAGTAACGTACATTATCTGTACGAATGGAATCTTGCATACGGTAAATATCTTTCCGGATATTTGCTTGGTACGCCCAGTTATCCAAATATTGTTGAGTCAACATTTTGCGGTGACCTTCTGGGCTCATAGTTTTGAGCAATACCCCTTGCGCAATGGCGTAGCCTACCGTATTACTTGCGGTATTCCAACCATTGTACGCACCGATTTTGTATAACATATCGCGTTTGTACATAGCAGAAACTAATGTATTGTCCGCACCATTGTTATAAGCAATATCAGCAACGCTTACGTTTACACCAGAATCAACAGCTTGTTGAATTCGATCTACGAAAGCATTTGTAGAATTAGAAATCATCGGGAAGTTCTCGAAGCTTTCAGATTCACCAGTACTTGTAGTAAGTGGTGTATTTACTGCTAACAACACAGTTGGTTTACCTTGTGTCACCATAGTGCCACCTACGGCCTCAACGTGTTGAGCAATTGTTTTATCGATGGTTTGGTCTTCGTAACCTGGCAATGTTTTACCGCCACCACCGAGTGGGTAAATTACAGAGAATGTAGGTTTTTCTGTACTTTCATCTGTACGAGAACGAGCCATCAACAATAGACCAAGTTGGTCAGCACCAGGGAAGCTACCATATTTCTCAGCAGGAATGTCCTTGGAGTATTTACTTAAGTAACGACCTTCTAGTGCAGATTGAGACAATTGAGATGTATCATCATGGCCCAGTGCAAAGTAATCGAATACGCCGCTGCGAGTTTCATCAATCAACTCTTTATTGATTTTCATGTTCTTTTGGCGACGGTCAAACCAGTCTTGCAAATATTCTACAGGAACAGAGGCTTGAAGGCTCATCAATTTTTGAGTTTCCTCTTGTGTTAAGGAACCAGAGTCTAATTTATCTTGCAATGCTGCAATTTGGAAGATAGTAGGACCGTATTCCGCATAGTAAGCTGGTTCAGTGCCGCCACCACTAGCACGTGGAGAGCGCATTACAGTACCGAATCCATAGATACGCACGTTTTTATTACGAGCTTTTAAGGATTCAATACGTTTTAAACGACTTTCCAATGTGGAAAGTGGAATATTATGTTTACGAGAGTCTACAAGACCACCATAAATAAGTGTATCTGTACTCAATACCATCACATCAGCACGACCTGCATTTTGTTCAACCCAAGCCATGATTTGATCTGCTTGACCTTGGTAATTCTTACCAGAAATCAAGTTCTGAGGTGGTGTCAATATAGTCATACCTGCTTCGCGAGCTGTATCTACAGTATATTGTAAGCTTACAGGGCGATCATCTTGAGGTACATACAACACGGTTTCCGCATCAATTTTAATAGATGTGCCAGTAGCGATAGCTGCAGCCATAAGTGCTACTTTCAACCATTTATTCGTCATAAATCAAATCTCCTTCTGTGTAGCGAGTACTCCCGACTCGCAAAATGAACTGTTATATAATACTCTCTTTTTCTGACACTTTTATGAAATGTTCATATGCTCAATATTATAATTATATCATTTGACTATTATTTCGCAACCGGCTTGGTTTTTCCTACCTTCGGCAGACTCCAATTGTACTTGAGGGCTAGCAGACGGATAACGAGTACTACTGTGAAAGCACCATATACGGCCATACTGTCCCAACTCGATGTGACCATAAGATAATAAACGATGCCACCAATAATACTAGGCAAGGCATATACATCCTCTTTCAAAACAGATGGGATGCGTTGCGCCAACATATCGCGGATAATCCCACCACCAACAGCAGTGATTGTACCGAGCAACACAATAAAGATAGGCAACTCTGGATAGAGTTTAAAACCTGCAGAAGCACCTGTTACGGTAAATGATGCTAACCCTAACGCATCGGCCAACAAGTAACTAGCTCGACTACGAGGCCCCATCGCATGCTTACGATATCGGCTGTTATAAATTAAGAACACGATAACAGTTACCACTAAAACAACAGTAACATACACTATATTTCGCAATGAATTCGGCGGAAAATAGCCGAGCAACACGTCCCGTACAATACCACCACCAATAGCAGTAGCCAATGCAAGGACAGTCATACCAAATATATCCATCTTCCGGGATACCCCAACGAGTGCACCAGATACAGCAAAGGCAATGGTGCCAATCATATCAAATATATACCAAATAATGTCCATAATTCCCCCCATAATCTATTCGCATAACTGCGTACACTATGATAGACTTTATGTAAGATATTATACATGAAGAGGTATGCCAATGACAAAAGACATTACACCTACAGACATTGAAAATATGGATGAACGCACACGGGACGAATATTTTATGGCCATAGCCATGGAAGAAGCACGAAAGGCTTATGAACTTGGAGAAATCCCTATCGGTGCCATTCTCGTAAAAGATAATACTGTCGTTTCGCGCCACCACAATCGTCGTGAACTCGATCATGATGCAACGGCCCATGCAGAGGTCCTCGTAATCCGCGAAGCATGCGATGTACTCAAGCGCTGGCGGTTGACTGGTTGTACCCTGTATGTTACGATAGAGCCGTGTCCGATGTGCGCTGGAGCCATTATCAACAGTCGTATTGACCGTGTTGTATATGGTGCAAGTGATTACAAAGGAGGCGCCGTAGAATCGCTATTCAATGTGCTCTCTCATCCTGGTTTAAATCATGAACCAGAACTAGCATCTGGTGTGCTTGGTGATGAATGTAGCCAAATTATGAAAGACTTCTTTAAAGAGCGCCGTAAAGCACGGAGGAGTACCCAAGAGGCTGAAGGGTCCGCACTCGAAATGCGGTAGGTCGGGCAACCGGCGCGGGGGTTCAAATCCCTCCTCCTCTGCCATATAAAATATATAAAGCGCTAACCATGGTTAGCGCTTTTTTGCGAAGGGACCACTACTATGAAAAAATATTACCCTTATCTCATTACAGTGAGTCATATGATTAACGACTCCTGTCAAAGTGTGTTACCTGCCCTCTTGCCATTATTTATCTACACTTATGGACTTAGTTTAGAGCAA
>CAUHTB010000009.1 GCA_959608595.1 uncultured Veillonella sp.
GTAATGCTACGGCATGTACACACCTTTGTAAGCTTGTCCAGAATCGCCTCTGGCACTTGATTTTCTTCAAAATCCATATATATTCCTCATCTATTCACTTGAATATCTATATACTGTATCAATTTAATATATCGATTTACATATCAATTTAGTGGATTAATTTACTATATCAATAGTATCTAACCATACACTGTAACATTAATATATCGAAAATTTACGATTTCTATACACAGTATATCATATATTAAAAACTATATCGATAGTTTTTAATATAAATATAACCATAATTTTGTTCATACTTATAACACAAAAAAGCCTCTACCATAGATTTATCACCTATACGGTAGAGGCTTTCACCAAATATATTTATAAAATCGTCCCAATGATTGCAAAGTAAATTTTGAAAATTGTTTGTTGCAATGGACGGATTACCATAGAAATAATCGGTGTATTAATAAGGATGATAAAGAAAATCAAGTTAATCATCCCCAATTGGTAATATTTAATTTGCCATTCTGCCGGTAGCCACGGCAAAATGATATTAAAACCAGGTAATGGTGGGAATGGAATTAAGCAGAAAATAGAAAGGCCGATGCTATATAAAATAATGTATTGCATAACCATCGGTAAACCCGGGGACTGCATAAGATTCAAATTACCCAAAAGTACGTATATGAAAGTAAATACGAACCCTGTAATCAGGCCTGCTATAGGACCTGCAAAAGCAAGTAGGCTCATATCACGGCGTGGGTCTTTAAAGTAAGATGGATTAATAGCCATCCCTTTAGGCCAGCCAAATCCAACTAGAATGATACAGATAGTACCTATTAAATCAAGGTGTGCCAAAGGAGATAATGTGAGGCGCCCCGCCATCCGAGGTGTTGGATCGCCAAACCAGGTAGCTACTTTGGCCTCTGCATATCCAAAGACAGAAAAAACGATGATAATAGCAGGAATACTAGCTAATATCTGTATCGGATTTAAATCAAACATAAAACTCCTTTATATGTTACCTAACATGTTTATGAACTATATATCATATATAGATTACATAACATGTTGATGTATTACATAAATTCTTATTGTTTAGCTTCCCATGCGGTGTAGCCGTCTTGAATGCAGCGAAGGGCATTCAATGTACGTGGATAGCCGATGTACGGCACGCATTGAGATGCGATGTTAATCAAATATTGTTTACTGTTGCCTACGTTCAAATTGCCTTCTACGTGAGCCTTTAATTGAGGTTCACATCCACCTTGAGCTGCCAAGAAACAGAAAGTAATCATTTCACGGTGAGCCACACTCAAGCCTTTACGTGTGTAGTAGTCGCCGAACATATTAGCAAGCCACTTTTTGATGTGACGTGTATCTTCAGGGCCTTCTTCGTAAGAATGACGCACAGATTCACCAAAGATTTCCACCTGTTTTTCTACGCCCTTTTCAAGACGAGATGCAGCAGTAATTGTACTGCGAGATGGATCCGTAACAGTTTCCCCACGATAGTCAAAAATCTTATTTGTAACCTTAAAGAATGGGCGTACACGACCAATGCCAAGATATGGCACAGCTTGATAAATAAGCTCGATTACTTCATCGGGAATCAAGCCAAAGTTAAGTGCTGCCGGTAGCATCAACGCATATTCATCAACAGCAGATGCCCCTACTAATGTAGCAAGGATGGCCAAGAAGCGATCCTTGGCAGGTACATTACGACCCTCTTCGGTGATAACTTCATCGAACGCAAAATTATCAAATAAAACTTCAAACTCAGGGTCAATATAACCTGCAGGGGCCGCAATATCAGGGAACATGCGCTCCGTATAAGCTTGAGCAAATTCAGATTTAGACATAGGAAACCTCCATAAACAACACTGGTGAAAGCCCAAAGGAGCTTTCACCAGCAATAGTTATGTAATTATTACGGCTTGCGCCATCAAATTATAAAGCTGGGAAAGAGAAGTCAGTACCGTATACTTCTTTCCAAGCAGCCCAGAACATATTGTATTCATTAGAACCAGGAGTGATTTGGTACGCTTGACCATCTGGAGAGAAACGATATACAGTATGCAAGCTTGGATGAACAATATATTTGAATAATGTAGCTTCGCCATATTGATTGTTATGCATGTTCACTACATTGATGCCGAATACATAGTTACGGCTACTATCGATACCACTGAATTGGGATGCTTTATCAAAGAAGTATGTTTCAGAACCATTTGCACTGTTTGGAACCTCTGGATAGTTAGCTAAACCATTCCAGTTTGCTGCATTAGCAACACCACCAACTAATAATGTACCGGCTAATACAAATGCACCTAATAAATTTTTATTCATAATGCTCTCCTTTTTGCCTTTACGGCATCTCACGACAGGTCATGCTCTCACATGACCTCAGCACAATACGTTATATGTATAGTATATCACATTTTATGAAAATATTAGATATATTAAATTACAGAATGTATGCATATGAGATCTTACTAGAGTACGCTACATTAGCGCTTAAGCTTCTCTGCTGTTCTAGCATTAGCGTTATCGATTGCTTCTAACAATTTGTTAAGCAACATACGCATTTGACGTGTTTCTTCAACGTCAAAAATCGGGCCTGCAGCTTCAGACAAGCGACGTGGTATATGAACTGCTTCATCACGTAATGCTTTACCAGTATCAGTAAGGGTTACCATTACTACGCGTTCATCTTGGCGGCTGCGTTTACGCTTTAAGAATGCTTTTGCTTCTAATTTCTTTAAAAGTGGTGTTAATGTACCAGAATCAAGGCGCAATACTTGGCCTAGTTCTTTAACGGACAAATCACCATATTGCCACAATGCCATCATTACGATGTATTGAGTATATGTCAAATTCAACGGATCTAAGTGACTGCGATATGCATTAACAATTTCCTTCGCCACTACATAAAGTGGGAAGCTCAATTGGTTTTCTAATTTCATGTACTCTGCATCAGGTACGTCTTCTTTATGTTTGTAACCTTCGAGTACGCCAATTTCTGCCATATTCTACCTCCATATGCACACAATAATCTACAAATTAATTGTACACAATTCTACAGCAAGCAGTCAACGTAAAAAACCTACTTTGTTCAGATATTTTTAAATTTGTCAATTAATTAATATATTTTTTCTTTTTTATTAAAAAATGAGCGCTTCTATAGAATTTATGGGCAGAAATCCCACCATGAAGCTGTGAACCTATTAATAAGATTTTTTTATATTAGAATTCAATACCACATGCAGACATCGCTTCTTCAAGACGTTTAGCATATCCCTTCTAGAGTTCTTTCTAAAACTCATTCTAAATTTCTTTCTAGATCTATGTCATATAGTATAATAAAAGAAATTCTATATAAACCTGATTGATAATAGGAGGACTATATGAAGACCTTAGAATGTATCAAAACACGTCATAGTACGCGTAAATTTAAAGCTGATCAATTATCTCGAGAACTTATCGATCAAGTCCTCGATGCTGGCCGCCGTGCCCCATCGGGTGGTAATACACAATTGACACATTTTATGGTCATTACAAACCAGGATGTGCTCAAAGAGCTAGTAACACTCGTTCAAGAGGAATACGGCAAAATGCCGATTACAGAAAATACACTCCCTTACATGGTGAATATCATTAAAATGTCCGGTGAAGGTAAATTTGTATTTAACTATGGCGCACCGGTGCTCATCGTACTAGCAAGCCAAGCGAGCTATGCAAACAACTTTGCCGATGTATCTTGTGCAATGCAAAACATGATGCTTGCTTGCAATGAACTCGATCTTGGCAGCTGCTGGGTAAACCAAATCCGTCACCTCCAAGACAACGAACGCATCCAAGCTAAAATGCGTGAACTAGGCCTTAAAGAAGGTGAAAAAGTATATGCTAGCCTTGCATTTGGCTATCCAGACTTACCAAACGGCCTTAACCGCCGTGAAATTGAGCCAAAAGGCTATCCTGTAACATATATTGATTAATTGAGACTATAAAATCAATTTTATCTTAGTATGCGTGCTATAGTATGTAATATACTATGAATACGGTAGCATCTTATCGACTAATAAAATCAATATATTTACGTACAGTATATAAATATATTTACAATTAATATACAACACAAAAGCGCTATCTATCCTACAACTCTAATTGAGTATCTATCGGAATAGATAGCGCTATTTTATTAACACCATTCATGTATTTTGGTGCTAGTTCTCTCTAATAAATAGTAGATATTTTAATGACCTATAATCTATGCGCTAAGCCCATAATGGTACACTAAAATAACTATTTATCATAATTAAAAATAAAATATAGTCGACTTTTGGTCATACATGGTATGATTACAATGGCATTTTGTAGAAAGGATGTGTGATGATGTCGATTTTCTCTCCAGCTCCTCATATTGAACGATTACCAGAGGGGCAAATCGATTCCACCTACAAACGTCTTCGCAAAGAAGTCTTTGCAGGTACTTTTATTGGTTATGCTACATTCTATTTGATCCGCCAAAACTTTAGTTTGGCTGTTCCGTACATGATTGCTGAGTACGGCTACACTAAAGCGGATCTTGGTATTGTCATGACCCTCTTATCCGTAGCGTACGGCGTAAGTAAATTTGTCATGGGTAATGCGTCTGACCGCTCTAACCCAAAATACTTCTCCACAGTAGGTCTATTGCTCAGTGCTTTAGTTATGTTATTATTCGGCACCTTACCTGGTGTTTTAAGCAGTATTCCTATCATGTGCGTGCTCGCCTTCTTAAATGGTTGGTTCCAAGGCATGGGCTATCCTCCATATGCGAAAAATATGGTAACTTGGTTCTCCCGTTCTGAACGCGGTGCTTGGTGGTCCTGGTGGAACGTATCCCACAATCTTGGTGGCGGTATCATCGCACCTCTTGCTACGTTAGGTATCTATCTATTTGGTACATGGCATAGTATTTTCTTCTTCCCTGCTCTTATTTCTATCGTGTTAGCTGTAGTTACATTCTTCTTGTTGAAAGATACACCTCAATCTTGTGGCTTGCCACCTATTGAAGAATACAAACACGAAACAGTAGCAACTGAAGTAAAAGATGAAAACAAAACTACTTTCAAAGAAATCTTCTACAAATATATTTTGCATAACAAATACTTATGGTATCTTGCAATTGCAAATATCTTTGTATACTTCATCCGTTACGGCGTAGTAAGCTGGGCGCCTACTTATTTGACTGCTGTGAAAGGCTTTACAAAAGAAGGTTCCCGTTGGGCTTACTTCTTATACGAATGGGCTGGTATTCCAGGCATGCTCGTAAGTGGCTATTTGAGTGACCGCGTATTCCGCGGCCGTCGTGCTCCAGCTACCATCTGCTTCATGCTATTCGTTATCTTAGCAATCCTTGTTTACTGGTTCAACCCAGCAGGCAATATCCTTATCGATAACTTAGCACTTATCGCTATTGGCTTCCTCATCTACGGTCCAGTTATGATGATCGGCCTTCAAGCAGCAGACATGGTACCACGTGTAGCAACAGGTGGTGCTACTGGTCTTACAGGCCTTCTTGGTTACCTCATCGGTTCCGCTGGTGCTGGTGCCTTCATGGGTCTCATGGTTGACCTTTATGGTTGGGATGGCGGCTTCGTAGCCCTCGTTGGTGCATGTATCCTCGCTATCGTATTCCTACTTCTCACACTTGGTGACAAATCCCAAGCAAAAGAATAATCTACAACTAATAGTTGTAAGAACATAAAAATCCCCTAGTAACACATCATTACTAGGGGATTTTATTATGTCTTAAAATATATACTGTACTAAATTCTATGCTACACACAAAGAACCATTTAAAACTTTCAAATTATACACGAGACCAAGTCGTGCCAAACCGTGCAATGCAACAGCCGTAACAGGATCTATAAGACCAAGTACGCCCACGCAGATGATCGCTACGTGGAATACAATAGACACGATAAGTAGACCTAAATGAGACTGCTTTGTTCCTTTTGAAAGCTCCGATACAGGAGATGCGTCATCCACAAGGGATCCCATCATAAGTGCCACTAAGATAAGCTCCAAGGAACATGGGCATAGTACCAATAACAAGGTTACAGTATGTATAAAATCCTGTGTCAATGCAAAGGAACCCATAGATAATAGCAATACAGCCACAACAATGACAGATGAATAATTGTTAATGCCCTGACGCATAGCAACGAGTTGTGCTGGCATTGTAGGCAGCATATCATCATCTACAGTGTAATGTGACTCACCCGTAATAAGCTGCTCCAGAAAGAAACCTGCCTGTACGATGAGCCCCACATAGGCCGCCGTATGATAATCGCCAATGGAAATAAGCGCCACCATGGCCACTACAATGAGGAAATTAGCATGAATCTCTAAACGCTCCCAAATACTTTGAACACTGTTAATAAGTAGTGGTAAACCACAAACTAGAACCGTTACCCATGCTAAATCTATAACGGGATTTAATGACTCTGTAATCACATCCAAAAGAATAAAGACAACGCCTAATGCTAAAATAGCACCTTGCGTAAATAACGACACCTGAGCCGATAAAGACTGTAAAAACTTCATATAGACCTCTCTATACACTAGAACCGGCTAAACTTGCTCCGGAAACACAACACAAAACAACACAATAATAATTCAAAACTCTTTATACCTTAAGTAATTTGAAACTCTCTGGGCCTAAAGTAATTTAAAACACTTTGTACCTAAGGTGATTTAAAGTTTATGTACCCATAGGGGTATATCTACAATGTAAATATTATACAAGACATACAAACTATATACAAGTTAATTTTTTCGATAAACAATAAAAAACTGCATTTCCATTACAGAATAGGAAAAGAACGAATTCATAAAAATGACCTCTCCCTTTAAAGATCTAGTTAAAGGCGCTTATTTCTTTATTAGATGTAGAAAGAACAGATCCCTAAAAACGACTTAGCTCGCTTTGGAGACTCTTCAATAGGCCCTAGTTGAAGATGCTAATTTCATATAAAAAGAAAAGCCCCTATCTCTAAAAATGACTTAGCTCGCTATGGAGGCTTTTAGAGATAGGGGCTTTGACCCAAGTTATGAAATTAGAGCTTCAACGCCTCAATCCATTCTGCTTCTTTAAAGCCCACCAGAACTTTGTCTTCAAGAACCAAGATAGGACGTTTTACAAGCATACCATTGGATGCTAACAAAGCTAGTTTTTCTTCTTCACTAAGGTTTGGCAATTTATCCTTCAATTGTTGTTCACGATAAATCATACCAGAAGTATTAAAGAATGCTTTCAAATCTTTACCAGATTGTGGATACCAAGCTGCGATTTCTTCTGCTGTAGGGTTTTCAGATTTAATATCACGATCTGTGTATTTAATATTATGATCATCTAAGAATTTCTTTGCTTTTTTGCATGTTGTGCATTTAGGATATTCAACGAATAACATAGCGTCTCCTTATAGTAATACATAATGTCATAACGATTTATTTATAAAATAAGTGTACCAAATATATCGAAAATTATCAATCAGCAGTACATGAATTTGTAATACATCTTATATTCTTCAAATCAGCTTGAAGCCCCTCTGTATCCTCTGCTTCAAGTAAATCTAAATCCATCTGTAGTCTTAAGAAAAAACCCTTAGACATTCCAAAATATTTACACAATCGTAAGTCTGTATCTGCAGTGATTTTACGTTTGTCTTGTAGGATTTCTTGTATCCGCGATACAGGCACCATAATATCTTTAGCGACACGATATGCACTTAAACCCAATGGCTCCATAAATTCCGTACGTAGAACCTCACTCATTTTGGGTACAGGAATTAATTCCTTCATAAATATATCTCCTCAATGATAATCAATAATTTCTACATCATATAAATTAAAATCTTCATCTATGCAAAAACATACGAGAGTAGCCACGATAAAAAATACGCTCCGTCTCCTTATCTTTAAAGCCGATAATCATAGAACCTCTCCTTCGATTATAACTGTTTTACAGGCATAACTCAATAATATATACCTGTAAAACGAGTATATTATGGAATATTTTTATTCTATAAATCATTTCGGTAAAAGATTTCTCTAAACTCTCACTCAAATCCTACTATTCTCCTGACTCTATTGGTCAACTATTTCGGAATGTATCTAGTTCTAGTCATCACTTGAAGATAAGCAAAGATTAATACTAACTTTTAAAAAATTATCCATATAACTAATGGCTACAAATGTAAAAAGACCTATAATCTCCCGGCTTTCATCTGCAAAGTATAACAGTGAAAGATTAGAGCATATAGGTCTCTTATAAAATCTATATATTATTTTTATTAGTATTCATAATACGATTTACATTAGAGCAAGAATGTAAGCCCCATAGCCACGAAGATGGCTGGTAATAGGTTAGCAATACGGATTTTACCAGGCCAGATGAGGTCGATACCGACGCAGAAGATCAGAATAGATCCCACGTAGGACAGGTTATCGATAGCACTCGGCGTCATTAGCGGCGCAGCGATGTGAGCCATAGCTGTAATAATCCATTGAGTAATCCCTACAGGAATAAAGGAGAACAATGCGCCCTTGCCCATAGAGGACACCATAACCATAACGATGATGCCGTCGAGGATGCCTTTCAACAATAGCGTTTGATAGTTACCCGTCAAGCCGTCTTGAATAGATCCTAGTACGCCCATGGCTCCCACTGTAAACGTAAGGGATGCCGTAATAAAAGCGTGCGTAAACTGTGGATCACCAGTGTTGCCAGTTTTTGCTTTCACCCAGTCACCAAAAACAGTAATCCAACGGTTAAGATCGATAAGCTCGCCAATTACAGCGCCTGCCACCATGCTAATAATCATGAGCATAGGCCCCGTCGTTTGCAGCGTGCCGTTTACAATGACTAGCATATACTGCATAGCGCCGCTCATCCCAAGAAGGAGAACGATAATGCCGCTCACCATCATGAGCGTCTGTTTCAAATTTTCTTTCATAAACCGACCAAATGCGAGGCCGCACAAGCTGCCGGCTATGATGAGGCCAATGTTAATGGCCGTGCCCAAACCAATCATATATATCCCTTTCTAAATTGTGAAAGTAATACTTTATTTCATCATCAGTATATCAACTATATCGAAACAAATCAATCTGCTATAGCATACAACCAATCTATGCCGTTATATGGCCCTAGATAAAAACATATAGCAAAAAGACCCTATCCAGTAAAGGATAAGGTCTTTATGTTGTGTTTATAGCTTTGAGAGAGAAGTATATGAGAGACCCGCTTTGGAGAGAGAGAATATATGTGTTTGTATATAAAGCGGGCCGACATATGATGGAACGCTATCTTTCCATCGACTATAGTGTACACCTTAAAGTATGGTTTAACACAAGTACAATTTTGTAACATCAATCATGTATAAAAACTATTGTTAACTAACGATTATACAAATACGTTACAACATATAGGTAAAAGGATGCGAATTATTAGAAAAAGGCAAAAATAATAAGCTAACTATCAAACATTCAGATTTATATTAATACTCAACATTTAAAACTATATTAATCCTCAGCGTCTACAGGCAATTGAACAATATCTGCCAGCTTATTAATCTCGCTAAAACAAGGACAGTCCTTACCGTGATCGTTGATAAGGCCACTGGATTGCAGATGGGAATAAATAGTAACAGGGCCTACAAACTTAAACCCGCGCTTCTTCAGATCCTTACTAATCCGCGTAGACAGACCATTCTTTGCTGGAACATGCCCATCGGGGTGGCTTTCATAAATAATGGTTTTATTATCTGTGAAAGCCCAGATATAGTTGCAAAACGAACCAAATTCATCTTGAATACCTTTAAAAGCAGAAGCATTATTGATGATAGCTTCAATTTTAGGGCGAGACTTGAGCATACCCTCGGTCTGCAAGATTTGCTCTACGTCGCTTTCACCATAACTAGCAACCGTATCAATATCAAAGTGATCAAAGCAGCCTCGGATAATGTCTCGTTTATTCAAAATCGTAAGCCAGCTGAGGCCACATTGGAGACTTTCAAGACAGAGATGTTCAAACTGCAACCGATCATCATGAATAGGTCGACCCCACTCATGATCGTGGTAGGCCTGATACAAAGGTGTAGTAGGCCACTTGCAAGTCGCCATCACACACCTCCATGTGCCCACACGAGGACATCATACATGAGAGCCACTACGAGGCCCATCACGAGATGACCGCCTACGTAGAGCGGGATTAGCAAATAGATAAATAACAATAGGGAATGTAAGGTTCTGCGTAACCATACGATCGGCGTAGATGTACCGCCGCCAACCTTGCCATCAAGCCAATTGTGAACGATGTAGATAGGCGTACCTAAACGATGAATCCAATTCGGAAGTCGCTTACCAGGATTTAAGCTAGGGCAATATAAAATGACCAATGGTAACGCCACCGCATCAAGAATGAGCAGCATCGTTAAGGTCAAGGAGAACAAATCTATTTCGCCTTCCCACGTCACTGGATGTGCTATAAAGCGGAGGGCCCACAAATAGGCTTTATATACGATATACGGTTCTAATAGCCATAATAAGGGCTTTACTACACTCATGGGAC
>CAUHTB010000010.1 GCA_959608595.1 uncultured Veillonella sp.
AGAGAATTATATCTGTTCTAGAGATTTGTGTCAACACCTTTTTCTCAATTTCATTTAACTTTTACAATAAAAATCAAGAAACGTATTATCTCTAATATAAACCCTTTAACCTTATATACATAAGGAAGCACTTCGGAAGCAAATGCCTCACGAATGGTGCTTCCCTATTATACATATAAATTACTTAGTTAGCAAATAGTTTTTTACAAAATTTGGCAAAGCAAAAGCAGCCTTTTGAATTTCAGCATTATAGTACTTAGTTTCAAAGTTTTGTTCACGGTTTGGAGTCCATGTTAATGGATCAAATGTTTTGGAGCCTAAAGTGAAGCAATGCATGCCTGCTGGGTAAATTGGAATAAATGCAGTATATAAACGTGCAATTGGGAAGTGATTATTTACGTAACCAAACACTTTTTCAACAAGCGGTTGATGTAACATAGGAGATTCTGTTTGTTGTACAAATAAGCCATCTTTTTTAAGAGCTTTTAATGTATTTTTATAGAACTCTTCAGTAAATAAACCTTCACCAGGACCGATTGGGTCGGAGCAGTCTACAATAATTACATCATAGTAAGCTTCTGCTTCTGCCATAAAGCCAATGCCATCACCAATTTTTACAGTTAATTTAGGATTGTTTTCAATCATAGCTTTAGCAATAGTTGGTAAATATTGTTTAGCAAGCTCTACAACTTTACCATCGATTTCAACCATTGTTACTTCTTTTACACAATCATGGCGTACACATTCTCTAGCTACGCCACCATCACCGCCACCGATGATTAATACACGTTCAGGATTTGGATGTAAAAACAATGGAACATGACTCATCATTTCATGGTAGATGAACTCTTCACGCTCAGACGTTTGGAATACACCATCTAATGCGAGCATCGTACCGTACTCTTTAGATTTAAACACTTCAATTTTTTGGAACTCAGATTCACCAGAGTATAATACCTCTTCTGCTTCAGCGCTAAGACGTAAATGAGGAGTTTGTTCCTCTGTAATCCATTGACTCATGTAGTACCTCCTACTTTTATACTACAATACGCACCGCAGATGATTGCGATGCGTATGTATATTACGTTAATTGCTCTGTTTCTTAATCTTTACGACTAATATAACAGAAACCGCCACCTAAAATAGTGTCTTTCATCCAATTTGCTAACGAGAAATCACGGATTTCACCTTCATCAAAGATGCCACAGCGAATATCATCGCCATCCATAAATATCTTGTGAATTGGAACCCAATGCCATGTATAAAGAGCTTTTTCTTTACCCTTATGACGATTCAAAAATGCTACAGGCACATCTTGCGCCAATGCATCATGAATAAACTGAGCTGCAGCCTCCACCTCTACACGAGATGCGCAGAACGGAGATACATTCAACATATGTACATCATAAGATAGGCCTTTATCCTCCAGTAAACGAGTAAGACCACGTTCCATCCATTGAGTCTTATAAACACCACCACCAAAGCGTGGCTTTACATATTTCCAAACTAAGTTCATCCGTTCTAAAGCAAGCGTTTGATCGGATGTGGTTTCTAAATCTAATAAGCCATCCCTAAATAGCGAATAACTCAAAACTTGTGATGCCGATGTAGGACCACAACCAGACAGGCGTTGCCACTCATCTGTGAACCACTCTTGGTCATACCCATATGATGTCTTTCCGTCTACATCAATATATAGCCATTCCGGATGTTTAATAGATACATCATTCATGAGATTAACCTTCGATTACTTCAACAGTTTCCATGATAGCACCTTGATGGATACCATCAACTACGTCCATACCTTCAATTACTTTACCAAATACTGTATGTACACCATCCAAATGAGGTTGTGGTTCGTATACGATAAAGAATTGGCTACCACCAGTATTAGGACCACGGTGAGCCATAGACAATGCACCACGTTCGTGTTTGTGTGGGTTACCAATTAATTCATCTTTAATTGTGTAGCCAGGACCACCTGTACCATTGCCATTAGGGCAACCACCTTGAGCTACGAAACCAGGAATTACACGGTGGAAACGAAGACCATTGTAGAAACCTTTATTGATCAAATCAATGAAGTTTTGTACTGTGCCAGGAGCTTCTTTATCAAATAATTCAATTACAATATCGCCGCCGTCAGCCATATGGATTTTTGCTTTTTTCATTGTTCAGGTACCTCCAAAATTGTACGCAACACATGTGCTGCTAATATAAAACCTGCCACTGGTGGCACAAAACTACATGTACCAGGGCTTGTTGCTTCCCCACGGAACTGTGGCTTTGTTGGTTTTTCTGTAGAAAATAAAACTAATTGTTTTTTTATGCCCCGTTTTTTTAACTCCCGACGCATAACGCGCGCAAGAGGACATGTATGAGACTTATTGATATCAGCAATCATAAGTTTTTCAGGGTAAAAGCGATTGCCGCCGCCCATACAAGAAATAACAGGGATGCTTTCACGTTGACACACCTCAATAATATTAAGTTTTGCCGTTACCATATCGATGGCATCGATTACATAATCAACGTTCAAGCTTTGAATAAATCCAGGGTAACTTTCCTCAGTATACATAATATCATGAGTTTCTATCACTACATCTGGATTAATAGAAAGTGCTCGTGCCTTTGCGACCTCTACCTTACGCTCTCCAATTGTGTCATGGGTCGTAATCATTTGGCGGTTTAAGTTACTAGGTGCAATAGAGTCGCCATCGATAAGAACGATGCGTCCCACACCAGCTCGAACTAGTGCCTCGAGGGCACCGCCACCAACGCCACCAACACCAAAGAGAGCCACAGACGTATCTTTTAAGGTTTTGATTTTATCAGGACCAACTAGCCACTCTAAACGAGTTAACATATATTCCATTAGTATTTACCTGCTGGAATGATTTCTGTCCAATACCCGTCTGGATCGGCAATAAAGTAAATGCCCATGTCAGCATTTTCGTACGCTACAACGCCCATCTCTTTATGCTTTTTTAGAGCTGCTTCGTAGTCATCTACATAAAATGCCAAGTGGAATTCATTGTCCCCTAAATTATAAGGGCGATCCCAGTCGCGTAACCATGTAAGTTCTAGTTCATGCGCTGTGTATGGACTTTTTAAATATACAAGAGTGAAAGCACCACTTGGATCTTCCAAACGACGAGATTCCTCAAGTAATAAGGCCTCTTTATAGAATGCTAAACTCTTATCAAGATCCTTAACATTTATATTATTATGAGCAAATGAAAACTTCATAGGACCTCCTTAATTAATTCCAGTATGTTTTTGTAGGAATTCTCCTCTTTTAATAGTATCACATTTTGTAAATTTATAGCTAGTTAATAACAAATTTTGCCGTACTACCATCGTCACCACGTGTGACCTCTAAGTGGGCCGGTATACGAGTCTTTAATTCAGGTACATGGGAAATCATGCCGATAAGACGACCTGATGATTGTAATTTCACCAGTGTTTCCATGGCGAGTTCCAATGTATCAGGATCAAGTGTACCAAAGCCTTCGTCGATAAACATCGTATCCATATGAATACCACCTGCATAACTTTGGATGACATCCGCAAGACCTAAGGCAAGGGCCATAGAGGCCAAGAATGTTTCACCACCAGACAAGGTGTTCGCTGGTCTTGATTGACCTGTGAAAGCATCCATAACTGCCAAATCTAGGCCTTGTTTGCCTCGTCCACCACCAGTATAGTCAGAACGTTCCAAGGAATAGCGATTACGGCTCATCGTTTGAAGACGTAAATTAGCTGCATATACAACTTCATCTAAAATAGCTCCCAATACGTAGCGCTCAAAGGTTACATTTTTGAACCCTTGTTCACCGCCATTTGCCAAGTCATTTAGGCGACTTAAGAAAGTGACTTCCTCACGGGCTTCGCCCATAACCTGTTCAAGTGTCTCTAGGGAAGCCAGTGTTGTTTCAATATGTTTCGTTTCTTTATCCCAAGCCGCAAGAGAACCCACCAAATTATCGCGCTGCTCTACTGCCGCATCATATACTTCATTGGAAACCGTATCACTTGGCTCCACTACAGATTGAGCATGTTTCAATGCCGCATCATATACAGCTTGAGTTTTATTGAAAGCCTCGTCCAATGCATGTAGTTCAGTTCTAAACGTATCTAAAGCCTTATAATCATCCAACGCATCTATAAAATCATCTTCACTCAAAGAAATCGATTGCAATGATTCTACATATTCTTGATAAATTACATCAAGATTTTTTGTGTCTTCCTGCACTTGAGCAGATAAGGTTTCTAGACGTCCCCGTTTAGCATTGAGCACTTCTCTAGCAGAATCTAGATTTGCTTTACAAACTTTCACCTGTTCATCGTAGTCTGTAAGCACAGACGCCAATGATTCTATCTCTTTATGCCATGCAGCTACATCCGTAGTTGGCAAACTTTCAGAAAGAGCATCAATCTTAGCCTGTACCGTACTAATCTGAACCTCTAAATTGTGCAAGTTATCAAGTAGTTCCTTATGAGCCATCTCCAATTTCACTAGTGTATCTTTAGCCGCACTGAGGTCTCCCTCAGTATTAGCTATAGTGTTGCTCAGCTCTTCAGTATCGCTACGCAAGGTTGTAAGCTGTTCCATTTTGGATAACAAGTCATGTTGAATGGAAGTAAAAGCCTCTTCTGAAAAACTCTCAATAGATGACTTCAACTGAGAAACTTGGTCTTTAATTTGCTGATCTAACTCATGTAGACGAAGAGCTAACGTTTCTTTCTGACCAATTTCACTAGCTTGCTTTTGTAACTCAAGATCACGCACTGCACGAGCATCTTCTATCTCCTCTTTAGTAGGATATAACTCAGGCTTGACTGCCAACTGGGGATGCTCTGTAGAACCACATACTGGGCAAGGTTCGTTATCTTTCACTAAATGAACGAGTTCAAAGGCACGTCCTTCTGCCATCAAATGTTCTAACCGTTCAAGCTGTACCCTTGAATTCTTTACGGATTCATCAAGCGTCGCTAATGCCTTATCTTTAGCATCGATATCATTTTGAACCTTCTGTTTCTGAGCAACCAATTCAGAATATCGTTGCAAATGACTTAACTGTTCTTGGATACGGGAAATAGAGTCTAATGCTTTGCTATTACCTTGTAACTGCTGCCTGTCCGCAACTAACTTAGCCTCTAAATCATCTACTAGCTTATGCTGTGCCTGTAACGCAGCTTCGCTTTTCTCACGGTCCTGTGTTACTAAGTTACTCTTTAATGTGCTCAGTTCCTTATTTAGCACTGCTAGCTCATTAAACTTTTCTGATTGCTGTTCCATTTGGGCTAGCGCAGTTCGCTTAGCTTGCATATTTTCAGCTTGAGCTTCTAATACTGCATGCGCCTCTATACATTTAGACTCATATTGAGTTGCACTGTCCACATTGTTTTCAGCCTCTGAAAGTGACGTATCCAAGGTTTTTAATACCGACTGCTTATCACTAACCTGTTTATATAACTCAAAGCTTGGCATTAAAGAGGTAAGGAACTGTACCTTTTCACGTAAGCTAGCACGCTCCGCTTCTCTGGCTTTCACGAGGTCTAATTTAGAGGTGGCCTCTGCAAGAGATTGTTGTGCTTGGTTATATAAGGCCCACTCATTTCGCAACGTATTGAACTGCTCCACTACAGTTACAGCTTTATCACGTTCAATAACAAGAGCATCTCGGTGTGGCTCTCTATGTTTCAAAAGATCTCGTACATGTTCAATGGTTAGTACCGGTGTATCTTCGTCATGTGGAATGGATTGTAGCAATGCATTCTGTTTTGTTACATTTTCTTCAATCCCTGCTTTTGCGTCATCATAAGCAGCTTTTAAGGCATCTTGTAATCTTCGGTATAACTCGGTTCTAAAGAGTGTATGTAATAACTCTTCCCGTTCACTAGTGGATGCTACTAGTAATTTTCGGAACTCCCCTTGCGGTAAAAGAACCACCTGTAAGAATTGGTCCTTCCGAAAGCCTATGATTCGTTGAACTGTATCACGAATAGCAGCCGCAGAAGTGGCAATGATCTTCCATTCCCCATCTTTCATTTCGTAAACAGTAGCACTAGCATTCTGCTCACGCATACCTGTACCACGTTTTTTTGCAACCATTTGCTTTGGCAATCGTTCAACACGGTACCGAGCATCACCGATAGCAAAGGAAAAATCTACCCGCGTCATACGATCAGGTTCTGCAAAGTCACTGCGGATAGCATCTGTTTTGCGCACCTCTCCACTAGGCTCACCATATAAGGCATACACCATGGCATCTAGTATCGACGTTTTCCCGGCTCCTGTAGGACCAGAGATGAGGAACATGGAATGGTTTTGCAGTTCATTAAAGTCCAAGGTAACCGAATCTCGGTATGGACCAAAGGCTTCTATAGTTAAAGATATAGGCTTCATTTAGTCCTCCTTTAAAATTCGGTCCCACACAGAGTTGATGTATTGTTGCTCTCGCTCTGTTAATGGTTCTTTCCATACAGTTTCGGCAAATTGGTTAAACAATTCACGTTCGTTTAACTCTTTAAATACAGCTTCATCCATATCTGCCATAGGCGTTGCTACTCGACCAACTAAATCAATGGTCATACAGCGATGGTACACTTGGCGCAACTTAGCCATCCCATCCATAATAGGCATCGTATCAAGCAGTCGGGCCTGTACATAATCATCTTTATGCTTAGCCTGTAATTCCTTATTATTTAGCAAATCTTCAAAATAACCTTCTAAAATAACTACATCTCGCTTCGCATCTACAGGAATGGTGCTAACATCTACTTGTCCCTTTGTATTCATATCAACGATGGTAAAAGATTTCTTCTGCGCATGCTCATCAAAGGAATACTTTAAAGGCGATCCGCTATAACGAATATAGTCTGCCCCCATTCGCTGAGGCCCATGCAAATGGCCAAGGGCTGTATAGTGAAAGTCTTTAAAGACTTGTGGACTTACTTGTTCACTACCACCGATAGATAAGGTACGCTCAGAGCCACCTACATCACCGCCCATTACAAAGGCATGACTAATAGCAATGCTACGCATCCCCTTTGGCACTTGATTACGTAAATGGTTGCTCCAAGCCTGATACATTTGATCATAATTATGTAGATTGAGACCAGTTTCCAAAGAAGGGGTAGCAAAACCTAACCCTAATGCATCCCCAATACGACGAGGCTCGCTAAAGGGCATAGGGCAAATGGCCACTTTACCATCAACACCTTCAAATTCAAAGGGTTGTAATGCATGATGAGGGGATCCCCAAATATGGATTCCTGATTGACTCAACATAGAGCGCCCCACTTCAAGGCGTTCAGCTCCATCGTGATTACCACTTACCACGAAGAGTGGCACCTTATAATCCATAGCGAGACGGGTAATGATGGAATCCCATAACTCAATAGCTTCAATAGGAGGTACCGCTCTATCAAATACATCCCCGGCTAACAATATGCCGTCGATTTTTTCATCTTTCAAAATAGAAAAGAACTGATTCTCCAACACATGAGCTTGGTCATCTGTTAAATACTGACCATAAAAAATACGTCCTAAATGCCAATCAGCAGTATGTAAAAAACGCATTTTATCCCCCTTTCCAGCTCTCCCTATACCTTATCTGAATGTAGTTATATAAATAATTATATAACTAAGACTGCGTTTTAGCTTAATTATTGATTCTCTACAATAGAGCGCAACATGGCAATTTCTTTTGCATACCCATCAAGTTCGTTTGGCGTTTCTAAATAGAACGGCAAGTTCGTCAATTTAGGATGTGTCACAATACGAGCAATGGCGTCGATACCGATGTGACCTTCACCAATTTTTTCGTGCCGATCTTTATGAGCGCCCATAGGATTTTTAGAGTCATTCAAGTGAATGGCTTTTAAACGGTCTAAGCCTACAATACAGTCAAACTCATCAATAACACCATCAAGATTATTGACGATATCATAACCACCTTCGTGGATATGGCATGTATCAACACATACGCCCATGTATTCTTTTAATTTCACACCGTCGATGATGCGTGCAATTTCCTCAAATCGAGAACCAATTTCTGTACCCTTACCTGCCATGACCTCTAAGAGGACTGTTGTTTTCATGCCAGGGAATAAAATTTCATTCAAGCACTCCACGATGTATTCGATGCCTTGATCTACACCTTGCTTTACATGGCTACCAGGGTGAAAGTTATACATTTGGCCTGGCAAATATTCCATACGCTCTAGGTCTTCTGTCATGGCTTGTTTTGCAAAAGCACGCAAATCTTCCTTTGCAGCACATGGATTATATGTGTAAGGTGCATGAGCTAATAAGGTGCCAAAGTTATGTTCTTTCATATACGCACTCAAGCTATTCATATCCTCTACATCGAGGGCACGCATACTACCACCACGAGGATTGCGCGTGAAGTATTGGAATGTATTGCCCCCAATTTTGGTAGCTTCTTTCCCCATGTTTAAATAACCTTTACTAATTGATAAATGACTGCCGATGACAAACATAATACTCCTTTATATTTATATAATTCTAAAATTCTAAAATACTCAATTCTAATATCTATTCTATTACGCTTACATCTATTCCAAAAGTCTAATGAATAGAAGACATATATAACTAATATAACCCCTACCGTGAAGGAGCCCTTCGCGACAGGGGTTATGTATTAATGACTTTCTTTTTTAGCACACTCAGGGCATACACCTTCAAAGGTAATATGTTGACCTGTGATTTGATACTCGCTACCTTGATCAGCAATTGTTTTGATAGCTTGTAAATCAATGCCCATCATATCCTCTACCTTGTTGCAACGGATGCAACGGATATGGGAATGAGCTTGTGTGTCCCAATCGTAATGAGCGCGCTCATCACCTACTTCTAAAATTTTTACAAGACCGATTTTTTCAAAAATCTCCATCGTCTTGTACACGGTTGCCAAGCTCATGCTTGGATGTTCAGGGCGCAACGTATGATACAACATTTCTGCTGTTGGATGATCATGATGACCACGCAAGGCATCATAAATCGCAATACGTTGTGGGGTTACTTTGAACCCTTGGCTACGCAGAATTTGTGCGATATCCATAATACTCTACTCTACCTTTCTCCACTTGGAAATCTATAAGGCATCGACCATTATCGGCCATTCACAAGAAATAATTATTATCTATTATATCAGAATTCTCAACACTTATCAAGATAGATAGTATTAACTATTAAGTAATAAAAAATGTGGATTGCTCGAAAGCAATCCACATTCTATTAGTCTTTAAAGTAAGGCTTGAAACCTTCACCTTGATGACGAGGTTTTCTGTCACCACGTGGACGATCAGATCTACGATCATCTCTGCGGCGGTCATCACGACGTTCACGAGGGCGGTCATCGCGACGACGATCTCCGTCACGGCGGCGATCACCATCTCTACGACGGTCACCACGGCGGCGGTCACTACGGCCACCTTCACGACGACGGCGTACGCGCAATGGTTTTTCTTCTGTAATATTTACAGGAGTTGTATCTGGCTCTTTTGTTAACAATTTAAGAGCTGCTGCCAAAAGTGTTACGGAATCTGTATCATTCAACAATTCCTCTGCACTAGATTTGAATGGTGCTAATGCTTCTAAATTATCTGTCATTTCAACGAGGCTTTCAATTGCCAAACGTTGTTGACCTTCAAGAACTTCACCTAAGGAAGGTGCACGGCGGCGTGCGATTTTACGTTTTGTTAAACGCTCGATAGCATGTAAATGCTCCATTTCACGAGGGATAACGAACGTGAAAGCTTGACCAGCTTTACCGGCACGGCCTGTACGACCTACGCGGTGTGTGTAGCTTTCAGGATCTTGAGGCATATCATAGTTATATACGTGAGATACGCCAGAAATGTCAAGACCACGAGCTGCCACATCAGTAGCCACGAGAATATCGATGGTACCTTCGCGGAATTGACGAATTACGCTGTCCCGTTTTTGTTGAGACAAATCGCCATGGATGCCTTCCGCCATGTAACCACGTTTCTTAAGACCTTCTGTCACTTCATCAACACGACGTTTCGTACGCGTGAAAATAATAGCAAGTTCAGGTGTTTGAATATCAAACAAACGACAAAGAACATCGAATTTTTGACGGTCTTGCACTTCGATATAGTATTGTTCAATCAAGTCCATCGTAACTTGAGTCGGTTTCATGCGGATCAATGTTGGCTCTGTCAAATATGTTTCAGCTAATTGTTGGATAGCTTTAGGCA
>CAUHTB010000011.1 GCA_959608595.1 uncultured Veillonella sp.
GGCTCTGTCGCTGTGGCGAAAGATGATTTAGTATTCAATACATCTTATACATACAACCGTGAAGGTACCCTCGTAGGTGAATATTCCAAAATGCACGGCTTTAGCCCCGCTAAAGAAGACAAATACTTTGCTAGCGGCACTCATACTACACATTTCGAGCTAGACGGAATACCTTGCAGTACTGTCATCTGTTATGATATCCGTTTTCCTGAGCTCGTAAGAATGGCTGCATTGCCAGGCACAGAATTATTATTTGTGCCTGCTCAATGGCCTACGATGCGTTTACGTCATTGGCAAGTACTCAATGAAGTACGAGCCATAGAAAACCAACTCTTCGTCTGTGCCGTAAACGGCTGTGGTACAGTAGGTCGCGTTCAAAGTACAGGTCACTCTGCCGTCTATGATCCATGGGGTACCACCCTACTCGAAATGGACACTAACGAAGGCATTGCTTCCATAGACATCGACCTCGCTGTAGTCGAAGACATTCGTAACAAAATTAATATCTTTAGAGATCGCAAACCTGAACTCTACAACCTATAACAAAAAATACATTATGAAGGCACATTGTTTTAACTACCATCTTAAATAATACATATATAGATGGTCTGCGCATAAAACAATGTGCCTTTTATTTTTATTGAGCTGTATGTAAGAAATAGATGACTCTAGTTTGTTCTGGATTAACGGCCATACTTTAAAACTCAATAAGTTTCCACATATCCTCTGGAACTTGTTCTAGAGCCTTATTCTTTGCCATAGCTTCTTTTAGAATATCAATCGTATCTTGTACTTCTTGTTTATCCTTTGTATTTGGATCGTGAAGAACGACACGGTCCAAGGAGTCTGGTCCAAATTGTTTTAAATATTCTTTTTCCACTTGATTAAGTTCACGACGTAAGTATTTCATAGTATATCCTCTATTTGTAAATATCTTTTCGGTGCCCCACTTCTAAGGCTAAAATAACACATCTACCGTCATTAATATCAGCTATCACTCTATAATTACCAATGCGATAACGCCAAAGCCCGGTCTTATTAGCTGTCAATGATTTTCCTGAATATCTAGGATTTTCTACATTATCTACGTTCTTGATAAGCCAATTAAAGAGATAACGTTGTGTTGATTTATCGAGCTTAGAAAATTGCTTGTCAAATCGTTTAGAGAACTCAAGTTTATAAGCCATATTTTGCACGCATTTCCGCCACAGAATAAGTAACTGGATCTTGCTTATATTCTGCTAATGCTTTTTGACCTACCTTAAGATCAAATTCATCTTCAATCTTTTCTAGTAAAGCCTTCTTAAAGAGAGTAGAAAGTGTTTCATCCATAAACTCGGCATATGTTTTAAATAACTCTTCTTCTTGTTCATTTAAACGGACTGAAATATTTGCCATATAAAGCACCTCCTTATGTAATACATTGTATTACATAAGGAGGTTTTAGTCTATTCCTTAAACTCACAAACAGCTGCATTTTAATAAAATTTTATATTTAAAAAATTAGAGAATAAAAATGATTTATGGATACATAATACTATAGATTTAATTACGCAAATTAGGCATACAAAAAAGGCACACCACCCTTCTCTCGTCTCTCAGCGGCATGCCTTTTTATGTATATAGTTACTCTCGAACTATATCGTATGTCAGTCTGGCTAACTCTCTCTAAATCCCTTTAACGACACGCCAGTATGTCACCTTTAATATACAATTATAAAATAACTTTGTCAATATTTTATAAAAATTTTATCTTTTTTATTTGCCAATAAATACTTGCAAAAGATTTATATAAATTGTAATATTAATAAATTTTATGACATCAACGCTTAATTTACTACCATTAATCATTTACATAAATCGTCTATAAATGGTATTATTAGCAGTGCACTAGAATTTGGTTATTATGAAAGAAAGGTAATAACTATGTTTTCATTTCTACAACCAAAAGAGGCAAAACCATCGGTTCCACAGAATATGATTATGAATTTATATTACAAATATAGATTTCAATCTCTAGCCGGTATATTTATTGGTTACGCTGCGTACTATATCGTTCGTAACAACTTTGCCTTATCAACTCATTTTTTATCAGATATCTTACACATGAGCAAAACGGAAATCGGTTTGCTATCTAGTGGTATGCTTATCGCCTACGGTCTAAGTAAAGGCTTCATGAGTAGTCTTGCTGACAAAGCTAGCCCTGCAAAATTTATGGCTTTCGGTCTTATTTGCTGTGCAATAATCAATATTTTTATGAGCTTTGCCGACAGCCTCGCTTTCTTCTTAGTATTAGTAGTTCTTAATGGTTTCTTCCAAGGCTTTGGTGTAGGCCCATCCTTCATCACACTTGCTAAATGGTATCCAAAACAAGAACGTGGTCGCTTCGGGGCAATTTGGAATATCTCCCATAATCTTGGTGGCGGTATCGTAGCACCAATCGTAGCTGCTGCGTTATACTTCACCACTACTGATCACTGGCAATTAGGCAGCTATGGTATTCCTGCAATTATTGCGATTGTAGTAGCTATTATTATTTGCTTCTTGATTAAAGAAAGTCCAGAACGAGAAGGCTTACCACCAACTAGTGAAATCATTGCCGATACAGCTCATAAAGCACATAGAAGTGCAGAAGCACCTCACCTAAGCACAAGACAAATTTTTGTACAATATGTATTAAAAAATAAAAATGCTTGGTATGTGTCTCTAGTTGATACATTCGTTTACATGATTCGTTTCGGTATGCTTACATGGTTGCCTATTTACTTATTACAAGTAAAAGGCTTCTCTAAAGCAGAAATGTCCATCGCATTCTTATTCTTCGAATGGGCAGCCATTCCTTCTACAATTTTTGCAGGTTATATTTCCGATAAATTCTTTAAAGGTTATCGTATGCCACCAGCAATCATTGCAGTAAGTATTATCTTCTTCTGTATCTTTGGCTATTGGCAAAGTGAATCCCTATTATGGGTTACATTCTTTGCTGCTGTCGTAGGTTGCTTAATCTACATTCCTCAATTCTTAGCATCTGTACAAACTATGGATATTGTACCTCCATTCGCTGTAGGCTCTGCCGTTGGTCTTCGCGGCTTCATGAGTTACATCGTCGGTGCCAACCTTGGTACAACACTATTCGGTGTATTAGCAGATAAATTTGGTTGGAATGCAGGTTTCTACCTCTTATTAGTAGCATGTGTTCTTTGTGTTACATTCTGTGTACTTGCACATTTTGGAGCAAAAGAATTAGATGCTAAAGAAGCAGAACTTGAACAATTACAACCAGCTGAAGCAAACAGCTAACAACTAAATTCTAGAGCAAACCAAAAGGTAGCAACATATATTGTTGCTACCTTTTATTTATTCTTAAAGAAATTTGCCAAAAACCAAATAATTGGCCCTATGAATCTCACCTTCTTAACAGTATCCATTTTATCTAGAATAGGCTTAGTTATCTCTGCATTGCTTTCAAGCAACACATATTTTTTATCAACATAAACACCTTTGGAATACTCTGTCATATGAACCCGCTTTTCAATAGTAAGTATATGAGTACCATTATCATCTTCATACTCTTCATAACGAGAGAAAGCACCAATATCTATATCCATATCTATATCCCCTCTTGTACCTATTGCCATCTGATAACTTCGATGAACTACGTTCATATCAGATGGTATTACTTTGCCACATAACTTTGTAAACTGATATACATCATGTTTTTCATTCCAACTGATCCAAAACTCAGCATTATTCTTATGTTTAACCAACTTATACTTATACCAAATTTTCCTATGAGTATCAATGTAACGAATTTTGCCTAGGATCGTATATAACTCATTTCGGATACGCAATGTATCACCATAGTTAAATTTCATAAAACACTCTCATTCTCAAAACAATTTAAATTATTAATTACTATGATTGTACATATAATATGAAATTCTGCCAATATGGATATAGTAAAAAGGTAGCAACATATATTGTTGCTACCTTTTATTTTTACAATCAACCTTGTTGGCAGAAATAAATGATATAGTTACTATCTGGACTGACTGCAGCACCTAAAGAATAGGGATGATTCCAACTGCCACCAAAATCAAATACATATAATACATAATTATCAGGTATTTCTACTGAATCTTCATTATATGACAATCTATGCAAATATTGTTGCTGAAGCTTTCGATTTTCTTTTTCAGTATAAGTTGGATACACTTTATCTTTGGCACGCTTATTTTCATAATCTTGTTTAGGCTTTAATGCATCTCGCGCATCTTCTATTCGTTTACGAGTTTCAAAATATCTCTTATACTTTGCACTTTTGTCTTCATCTGCAATCTGTACCTTATTAAATTCTGCTAGCACTTGATTTTCTAACTCATATATTTCATCTACAAATTTATCAATTGGATGGTCTTGTCGCTCTTGTATAAATTTACCCATCGGCACAGTTGTATTCTTTACAGTCAGTATCGACCTTGGGATTAATGCAGATAGGGAATCTGCATAGTCCATCTTCGAATCAATAAATTGTTTAACATACACATGGGATAAATCAGATTTTAAAATAACCACTTTAGAGTTAGAACGTGCTTCATCAATATATGGCTTTAATTGTTCCGGTGTACCTCCAAATGTAAGTTGTACGTAAGCCCTGCCTTGAAAAAAACTTGGATTACTATGCATATGAATATTTTTTGCAAAACCAGGTATTTTCTTTGGGAAACCAGGAATCATAGGCATCATTTTATAATCTTTGGGATTATTGATAGGATACTCAATTAATTCTATAGGTTTCAAAAGGCTCTCTAGTGACTCTTTTATTTCCTGTTTAGAGCGAACGGTAAATAAATCATGCCCTTTATTTTGATCTAAATACTCTCGAATTGCCTTTTCATTTGCTTTATCCCGATCAGCACGCGTCCTATAATCTTTAGTATTAATGGGATTTGTTAGCTTAATCTCTCCTTGACCATTCTTTTTCATATATGGGCTCACGATGCGTAAAGGTTTTTCTCGACCACCAATAAAATAACCTTGATTACGTGTTGATTCAGTATTATAGTTTTTAATTTCTTTTAGTGCTTGTTCATCCTTATCATTATAAAGTGGATCAAACGTTTTGTATTCACTACCAAAATCAGTTTTTTCTGATATTTTTAATCGCTGAGAAGCGTGCTCCTTCTCCTTCCGTTCTAATGTAATTTCATCTTCAATTGAAAGCTTTTTTGGATTTATAGATTTATCCCTTATAACAGCTTTAAAAGCACCAGGAATAATCTCAATAAAATCTAATTTCACAGGAGCTTTAGTTTGTACAGGCTGATTTGACTTTGCATTATTTTTCAGTTCAGCACTGGTATTGGGGTTTACTCCGTCCACTGTTGCCGCTAAACTAAACTGACTAGATAATGCTAGTGAAAGCAGCATCAATACAAAATATTTTTTATTCATTTCTCTCTCCTATATACATCTACAACTTTTAATGTTATAGCAAAAAGGACCTACAGTAAACTGTAGGTCCTTATATTTTGGTGCGGTTGGAGGGACTTGAACCCTCACGAGCGTACGCTCACCACCCCCTCAAGATGGCGTGTCTGCCATTCCACCACAACCGCATGGAATACAAATGGTGCCTCAGGACAGAATCGAACTGTCGACACACGGATTTTCAGTCCGTTGCTCTACCAACTGAGCTACCGAGGCACGTTTTTTTGTAAAAAAAAATGGCGACCCCGATCAGATTTGAACTGACGATCTTCGCCGTGACAGGGCGACATGTTAACCGCTACACCACGGGGCCGCGTATCAACTCTCGTTGACTACTCGTATATATTAACATGAGGTAACCTACTATTGCAAGTACTTTTTTCTAATTTTTTGATGAATTTTTCTAAAATATGTGAAATTTAGAACTATCTACTAAAAATCGCAAATATTAGCCATTTATTTTCAGTATGCTTGAATATACTTCAAATTATGCCTATAATCATAGAAATTAAAATCACCATCACCTATAAAACGGATGCTTTTCTGATTTGTGACTTTGTCACGAACCAGCTTAAGGATAATAATAAAATTGGCACCTAAAATTCTACAAGGGAACTTTAGGTGCCAATTCAAATATAACTATACTAAATTAATTATTATATAGTATTTCTACAGATATGATACTAATTATAAATGATCCCAAGGACCGTCACGCAAGTCTTGTTCCCAGTAATACTCAACCTTCATATCACTGCGTTTAACCTTATCAAACATCTTAGAACGTGCCGAAGTCATCACATTTTCACTATGTTTACCACCAAAGTACGCATATCTAGACTTACCTAAAGTATACATAACAGATACATAAGGTTCTACAGAACTAATGTTACTTTTACCAATTCCTAAGTCTACAGAGATATGAGGCGTCACATTCATTTTAGCGCCTACCTTTAGCCCATGTATGGATTGCCACTTATGTTGGTCAATATAGAACATCTCTGTTGGATGTTCTCCTGGTGCTTTTGTTTTCCAATGATATCCTTCCACATAACTAGATAGCCAACGAGCATTCTTATAATCACGTGTATACCGTATATCAAAGCCATCCAATACATGTTCATAAGAATATCGGGGTGTTCTACGAATACCATCAGGTGGTGTACTAAAGCTATCATGGAAAATTATTGCCCGTGGTACTTGACGCAAAGGTGTGTTAATGTCATAAGGTCCCACCTTTTTTTCTGATAGTCCATGGTATACATTGACACTAATCTTATTTAGACCAGCTACATATTCTAATCCTGCACTAATACGAGAAAATTTATTCTTAAAAGCATAGTCATAGAATACATTGGCACCGACGTAGGCATGCTCATGTGTACTAAGACGACGATAGCCAATACCAGCAGTACCGACAACACCAAGAGTATCATGTTCTACTACTTCACCTTTATCAATATAACTTCCTTGACCATCAATTCTTCCAAGATCTGCGTCCGACCCATTCCAATATGTAGTAGTGGAAACTTTTTCGCCACCATTACCATCTAAGCGACCTTGTACAAACACCATAGATTTGACATTTTTGCCATATTTTTTTATAGGTTGCAATGTTTCTATAAAATACTTTGCGTTCATTTTCTGCTTAGAGTTATGATTCCGGTAATGAAATCGTGAATCATAGCTTAGATTATTATCGGTCATTTGTTTATTAGGCATTGCATAATCATGATAAGAATCTTCCTGAGTCCCTTTGAAACCAATACCTATATCCGTACGATCCATCCAGCTTGATTGAACATTTTCCCCATTATCCTTATCTGCTGCTAATGCGCATGTAGCAAAGCTACACGTCAATGCCGTGCATACTAAAGATTTGATAATAACCCTTTTACTAACCATAATCTACCCCTCTTTTATGTGAAAATTTCATGAAAGATACTTTTATTATATATCCTTTAGTCAACTAAAGCAATAATATATCTTATCCACTTTACAGCATATATATTCTTTATAGTTTATTAGTGCATATATTTGAAAGTTCTATTATTTTAAGTATCACTAATTAATAATTATAGTGAAGGGCCTTTGACTATGATAAAATAAATATATATTATATAAATAATAAGAATGTAATATAAAATACTTTGGAGCAATACAATGAAATCAAAATCACTTATAACCATCTTAATTATTGCTATTGTTGGTGCCTTAGCAGCAGCGTGGTATTTCATGTGGTACATTCCCCACACACCAGCTTATACGCTAAAAATTATCCATCAAGCCGTACAAGATAAAGATGCCGATGAAGCCTTACGTCATATAGATACGAAATCTATTGTAAAAAATATATTAGAACGGGAAGGCAATAAATATATAGATACATCCAATCCATTTGGCAAAGCTACTATTGCAGCAGCTAAAACATTTGGTCCATCTTTAATTGAAGATGTGATGCGAAAATATATTGAAGATCCAGATAGCTTTAAATCTCAGCCAACTACAACAGACACTAATAATACGGCTCAAAGTGATGACAACATGTCCATGGTCGATCGCCTTGTGGATGGCCGGCTCTTCAAAGCGCATGATGTAGAGGTTAAAAATATCAAATCTGAAGACGATAGAGATACAGCTACCGTAACAGTAACAATCCAAAACAACAAAAGAAATATGACAAAAGATATACGTGTTTTGATGCGTCACTTAGGTGATGGCACATGGGTTATTTACGATATTCCAGACATGGAAGACTTATATACAGTGACTCGTAAATAAAACGTAATCATTAAAACATACAAAACCCCAAAAGGACAGTACATACTGAAATAGTATATACTGTCCTTTTATCATTTTATATTACCTATTCTATTATCGATCAAAGTCCACAATAGCTAGTGTTACGGTTACTTGGGAAATAAGTCGCTCTGCATCGTCTAGCATATCAAAGCGCCATACATGGGACGTTTTCCCTTTTACTAGTAATGTGCCATGAGCTGTTAAGGCCCCTTCACATCGTACAGGGCGCAAGTGGTTAGCCGTAATGGATTGACCTACGCCAAATTTATCCGGTCCAATGAGTTCGTTACTCATCATGCCGGAAATGATTTCAGCAAATGCCAAGGTGGCTCCACCGTTTAAATAGCCTTGAGGCTGTTTGTGGAATTCTCCTAAGTTCATTTTTGCAAAGCATGTAGTATCGCTCGTCATACGAGGTGCTTCAATTTGTAAGGATTCTATTAAATTCATAGTGTTCGTTTCTCCACACAATACGCTTTTAGTCTATCATCAAAGACGGTTACACCTAGTCCATCCCCATCAGGAACGTGCATAACGCCATCCTTAAAGGTTAAATCTGGATAGATAAGATCTCGTTCAAAATATCTATTAGAATCAGATAAATCTCCTGCCATATAGGAATCACCTAGAGCCGCTAGTTGAGCGTGCATCATTTTAGAAATGCCCGACTCTACCATGCTACCCACCCAATACGGAATATGGCATTCTCTACAAAGATTAATAGCGGCCTTCGTTGGTACGAGACCACCCATGCGGCCTACTTTTATGTTGAGTACGTCAATCAGCCCATACTCAATAGCATAGGATAAATCGTCATAGCCCAAGATGGACTCATCTAAACAGATAGGCGTTTCAATATGCCAATCATCGTTATTAAGGCGTTCCCACTTCCACTCCTTATAGGATTGAAGCGTTGTTATAGCAAAAGGCTCTTCTATACAGGCTAGTTTCAAATCATTAAATTGACGGACCTTATCAATATCATCATAAGAATAGCTTTGATTAGCATCGGCTGCCAAGACTAAATCGGGGTAATGCTTACGTACTAAGGCCGCCCGGTTGTAGCCATCTGTAGGATTCACCTTTAACTTGATGCGCTTACAACCATTCGCCACATGAGCTTCTACGGCATCTAGCAATTGTTCCATCGGTACATCACCGATAACAACGCCGCTTTCAATGGTATCTTGTAAAGGTCGTCCCATAATATAGGAAACGGAGTTTACACCTAATCGCTCACAATGAAGATTAACCAATGCATTTTCTAAGCCTGCAATGGCCATAGGCATATGATCTCGATTTAACCAAAACTGTAGCTGCCGTACATAGGTCATAAGCGGTTTAGGCCGCATCAAGCGGAGATTAAATATATAATCATCCACCAATTTTTGCCAACACGTATCCACCGTCTCTGCTGTATAAAAAGGCTCTGTAAAAGCCACGCATTCCCCATAGCCTACATATCCTTGTTGATCCTCGATGCGGATGACGATCGTTTCGCGTTCCTTTACCTCACCCTTGGCGGTTTTAAAATTAAACTTCATCGGTAGTTTAAGGCGATATGTAGTTATACTTTTAAAGTTTAAAATATCATTCATAAGCGCCTCAATCTTCTAAATGTAGTTCATTACGCACAATTTTACCTGTGCCATTACGAGGCAATGCAGGTAAAATTTTTACATATTTTGGAATTTTATACTTCGCCAAAGATTTAGTCATAAAGGATAAAATCTCATCAGACGTCATGCTTTCACCATCGTGAAAAGCCACAAAGAGTGCTGGTACTTGGCCCCATTTAGGATCAGATACAGGTACAACAGCACATTCCTTCACTTCTGGCAATGTATAAACTAGGTCCTCTAGCTCCTTAGGATAAACATTTTCACCCCCAGAAATGATGAGATCCTTAC
>CAUHTB010000012.1 GCA_959608595.1 uncultured Veillonella sp.
AACAAAAACGCCAAGCTCGTGAAGACATTGTAAATGATACGATGAGTCAACTCACTAAAGCTTTAGGCGAGGCCAATATTAAAGCAGATATCAAAGGGCGTCCAAAACACTTCTACAGTATTTACAAGAAGATGAAAAAGGACAATCGCGATTTATCTCAAATCTATGACTTGCTTGCAGTTCGTGTTATCGTTGATACAATTCCTGATTGTTACGCGGTACTAGGCATTGCTCATAGTTTGTGGAAACCATTGCCATATCGTTTCAAAGATTATATTTCTATGCCGAAATCTAATATGTATCAATCGTTACATACTACGGTTATCGGTACCATGGGGCAACCTGTAGAAATTCAAATCCGTACATGGGAAATGCACCGTGTATCTGAGTATGGTGTAGCAGCGCATTGGCGTTATAAAGAAGGCAATAAAAATGGCGATAAGGATTTCGACCAAAAGGTTGCGTGGTTGCGCCAAGTATTGGAATGGCAAGATACAAGTAATCCAACAGAGCTTGTAAACGCTTTAAAATTAGACGTTTTCTCTGGTGAAGTGTTCGTATTTACACCAAAAGGCGATGTTGTTAAATTGCCAATAGGTTCTGTTCCACTAGATTTTGCATATCGTGTTCATACCGATGTAGGTCATCGTTGTGTAGGGGCTAAGGTAAACGGTAAAATTGTACCGCTCGATTACACCTTGCAAAATGGTGATATCGTCGATATTATTACATCTAAAACGAGTAAACCATGCCTTGATTGGCTTAACATTGTAGGCTCCTCTGAAAGTAAGAGCAAAATACGCAACTGGTTCAAGCGCGAAAATAAAGCTGAAAATATTGAAAAAGGCTTAGAGGCTCTTGAAAAAGAAGCGAAACGATTAAATTATACGTGGAAAGAGTTGATTGCAGATAATCGACTCCAACAAGTAACTAAACAACTGAAAGCTGGTACTGAAGAGGAAATGTTTGCCGCTTGTGGCTATGGCGGCATTCCTGTAAGCACAGTGCTCTTACGCTTAATTGAACTGTATAAGAAGTCTAAAGAGGCAGAAGAATCTAAACGCAGTACAGAACAAATTATTGCGAAGTTAAAATCCCAAGGACCAAAAACTACTAAGAATGGTACGGGCGTCCTTGTAAAAGGCGAGGCCGGTGTTATGGTTCGTATGGCGAAATGCTGTAGTCCTGTACCTGGTGATGATATCATTGGTTACATTACTCGTGGTCGTGGGGTCTCTGTCCATCGTTCCGATTGTACGAGCCTAGGCCATACGCCTGAAGATTTAGAGCGCATGATTGAGGTCTCTTGGGATGGTTCCTCTGGCGAATCCTTCCACGTAGGTATAGATATTCAAGCGTACGATCGAAATGGTCTCTTGATGGAGGTAATGGCAGTACTTTCAGAATTGAAAATCACCATTACGAACATCAATGCGAAGGTTCAAGAGGATACAAAAAATGTAAGTATCAATGTAGTAGTTGATATTCGCGATATTTCACAATTAGATTTTGTAATGACTAAATTGCGTCGTATCCGTGAAGTGTATACGGTACAACGTAGTAGAGGAGGGGCTTAATGAGTGAACAACAATTAGTACTTATGCGTATGCCGTTAGGTCCACTGGGAACCAATTGCTATGTCATAGGTGATAAAGCGGTTGGTGAGGCTTTCATTATTGACCCAGCCACACCGGAAGTATTAGATGCGCTAAAGAAACATGACTTGAAGCCAAAAGCCATTTTGCTAACTCATGGTCACGGAGACCATATTGGAGGCGTTCAAGACATTGTAGATGCATATCATGTGCCCGTATATATTCATAAGGGCGATGTACCATATTTGGCTGATCCTGAGTTAAATCTGAGCGCCTATAGCAATCCTACACCCATTAAGGTGAATGCTGATATCATCGAGGTTAATCAAGGTGACCATATTACATGTGGCGCTATTGACCTTGAAGTACTTGAAACGCCAGGTCATACGCCAGGTGGTGTGTGTTACTACATGGAAGGGCTTGTATTTGTAGGGGATACTCTATTTAGAGATTCCGTAGGGCGTACAGATTTTCCAAATGGCTCTTATGAGACGTTAATGGAATCCATTAAAACGCAGCTCTATAAGTTGCCTGATAATACAATGGTTTACCCTGGTCATGGACCGAAAACCAATATAGGTTATGAAAAACAATACAATCCATTCGTTGGAGCGTAGGTTTTATAAAATTTTGTAAGAAGTAAAGGGGATAGTTATCATGAATACAACATTAGAAAAATTAAAAGAACGCATTAAAGACAAAAAATACAAATTGACTACACAACGTCAAACAATTTTACAAGCCTTCATCGATGCTGATGAAAATCATTTAAGTGCAGAAGACGTATATGTACTTGTAAAAGAAGTGGCTCCTGATATCGGCTTGGCTACTATTTACAGAACACTTGATCTCTTCACTGAACTTGATTTGTTGAAACGTCTTGATTTCGGCGATGGTCGTAACCGTTACGAATTGAACGACGAAGAGTTTGCTCATTTCCACCATCATTTGATCTGCGTAAAATGTGGCAAAGTATCCGAGTTTGAAGATGATATGCTTGAAACACTAGAATCCATCATTGCTAAAAAATTGAACTTCCGCACTATCGACCATCAATTGAAAGTATATGGTTATTGCAGTGATTGCCAAAATCATATGACTGAAGCAGAGCTTGAAAAATTAGAACGTATGGCTCATCACCATGCTTAATGGATATCTATATACAGGACCATTACCACTTGGTTCTGTAGTGGCCCATAATTGTGGTGCTGCAGGCCTGTTTTCTGACAAGGTGCATCCAGATGTTATCCTTGAAGCTCACGAAGTCGATGGATTGTATACCTTAACAGTTACCATTGGTGAGACTGTTCAGACTTTTGAAGGCCCCGTTTCCTCTATGGGACGACGTCAAATAGGGCAAGCTTTGTTACGCTATTTGCGTGAATATCAAGGCTTGCCAGTTGATGCACCATGGGGGACTATGGTTGGTGTACGCCCTACAAAGCTACTACATAAATATATAGATACATATGGCTCTGTCCACGCAGCAACTCGTCACATTAGGGACGAGTTTTCTGTGTCTATGGAAAAACTTGCCACTTTAGGCTCTATAGGTGAATACCAACGTCCATTTTTAGCTGATACAGACGATAAAAAGGTGAGTCTCTATTGTGGCATTCCTTTTTGTGACACCCGCTGTGTTTACTGCTCCTTTCCGTATGGACTCTATCAGGACTATGATGGTAAAAGCCAATTTTTAACTGCCTTAGGCCGGGACATAGAGGATATGAAAACTATTGTTGAATCTTATGGCTTAACGGTAGATACCCTCTATATGGGGGGCGGTACACCGACGGTGTTAGGGGACGAAGACTTTCACCAAGTTCTGAAACAGCTGTCTATACTTGTTCCTGAAGGCCATGAGTTTACTGTAGAAGCGGGGCGACCAGATTCTGTTAATCCTACAAAGTTACGATCTATGCTTGATTTAGGTGTCAATCGTATCAGTATTAATCCACAAACGATGCAAGATGATATTTTACGCCGCATAGGGCGTGGACATAGTGCACGTGATATTGATGAGTTGTTACAATATGTCAAACATAATACGTCGCTAGCGGTAAATATGGATTTTATTGCCGGTTTACCAAATCAAACGATGCAAAACATGATAGAGAATATGGATTATGTATGTCAAAATTTGCCGGAAAATGTTACAATTCATACGTTAGCATTAAAACGTGGTAGCCCGTTGTACGATTTAAATATGCAAGATGATATTCCAGAGGAACATCTCGTAGCAGAAATGGTACAATATGGTAAAGAGCGTCTGGAAGCGACTGGTTATGTGCCATATTATTTATATCGCCAACAATATATGCGAGGGCAGTTAGAAAATATCGGCTATACCTTGCCCGGCAAAGCGTGCGAATATAATATTCAGATTATGGAGGAACGACAAAGTATTCTTTCCATGGGACCCGGTAGTTCATCTAAGTGGATGCGGGCCCCTGAATATCGTCAATTGAAACAGCATATGCCAAAGGATGTAGATGTTTACCACGCAACGATAGATGCACTATTAGAGAAACGACATAGAATTTGTAAAAAATTTTGGGAGGTTGTGTAATGGCTATTAGAAAACCAAGAGGTACACAAGACTTTTTGCCAGAGCAAATGATAAATTGGCACTATATTGAACAACGTATGCGCGAGATTTGCAAAGTATACGGGTTCAATGAAATTCGCACACCTGCCTTTGAAGATACTAAATTATTCTTGCGCGGCATCGGTGAAACTACAGATGTAGTACAAAAAGAGATGTACACATTTACTACGGGTGATGATGGTGGATCTAGCTTTACCTTGCGCCCTGAAAATACAGCATCTGCAGTACGCGCATATTTAGAAAATAAAGTATATGGTAAAGAAGGCCTTACAAAATGGTATTACATGGGGCCTATGTTCCGACATGATAAACCACAAGCTGGCCGTTACCGCCAATTCCACCAATTCGGGGCAGAGGTATTAGGCTCTCAATCTCCAGTGGTAGATAGCGAAGTTATCTGCATGGTCGTACAATTGTTGAAAGACTTTGGCCTTAAAGACCTCAATGTAGAGGTGAACTCTGTAGGCTGTCCAACATGCCGCCCTGTATATCGTGAAAAATTAATTGAGTTCTTTGAGCCTAAAAAAGAACAATTATGTAGTGACTGCCAAGAACGTTTGTATAAAAATCCTTTGCGTATCTTGGATTGCAAAAATGAAACATGTAAATCCTTGTCCGTAGGTGCTCCTGAAATTCACGAACATTTATGTGAAGAATGTCATGATCACTTCGAAGAATTAAAAACTTATTTAACGGCTGCTAATGTGCAATATACATTAAATCCTCGTTTAGTACGTGGTCTTGATTATTACACAAAAACAGCATTTGAGGTGCAATATACTCCATTAGGGGCTCAAAGTGCAGTAGCTGGTGGTGGTCGTTACGATGGCCTTGTAGAGGAACTCGATGGTCCTCATACACCAGCTATCGGTTTTGCGATGGGCATGGAGCGCTTGCTCTTGGCTCTTGAAAAACAAAACTTATTGCCTGAACCTGCTGTAGAACCATCTGCTTTCGTCGTAGCTCTAGGTGATGCGGCTAAGGTGGAAGCTTTCAAAATTTGCCAAGCATTACATGATGCGTATGTATCCGTTGAAATGGACGGACAGGGCAAGAGTATGAAGGCACAATTAAAATATGCTAACAAAATTAATGCAAAATATGTTATCATATTGGGTGATGATGAATTGGCTCGTGGGGAAGCCATTATCCGATTCATGGAAACTAGTGAACAAGAAACTGTACCACTCGATACAGTTTCTGAACGTATAACTTCTTTGGTGAAAGGATGACAATTAGAATGGAAACAATGCAAGGCTTACACCGTACGCACGGTTGTGGCACCATCTCTGAACAAGAGGTAGGTAAAGAGGTCGTATTATGTGGTTGGGTTGAACGCCGTCGTGACCATGGTGGTTTGATTTTCTTGGATTTACGTGATCGTTCTGGCGTAGTACAAGTAGTGGCATCTCCAGATCATAACGTGGAATCTTTCCACAAAGCAGAGGATGTTCGTAACGAATATGTACTTTGTGTACGTGGTAAAATTACAAAACGTGATGAAGCTGCTATCAATCCAAATCTTCCAACTGGTGCATATGAAATGTACTGTGAAGAGTTGCGCGTATTGAACTCTGCTAAAACACCTCCATTCTATATCCAAGATGATATCGATGTAGATGAAAATATTCGTTTAAAATATCGTTACCTTGACTTACGTCGTCCAGAAATGCAACGTAACTTGATTTTACGTCACAAAGTAACAAAAGCTATGCGCGACTTCTTCGATAGCCGCGATTTCTTGGAAATTGAAACTCCAATGCTTACTAAATCTACACCAGAAGGCGCTCGTGACTATCTAGTACCTTCTCGTGTAAATGCTGGTACATTCTATGCATTGCCACAATCTCCACAAATTTTCAAACAAATCTTGATGGTAGCTGGTTATGAAAAATATTTCCAAATCGTTCGTTGCTTCCGCGATGAAGATTTGCGCGCAGACCGTCAACCAGAGTTCACTCAGCTCGACTTGGAAATGTCCTTCGTAGATGAAGAAGACATTTATTCCATGCTTGAAGAAATGGTTGCTCATGTATTTAAAACTACATTGGGCAAAGAAATCACATTGCCTATGCCTCGCATTACATGGGATGAAGCAATGGATAAATATGGTTCTGATAAACCAGACCTTCGTTTCGACATGGCCTTTACTGATGTAACTGATCTTGTAAAAGATACAGAATTCAAAGTATTCCGTTCTGTTATCGACAATGGTGGCGTAGTTAAAGGTATCGTAGTACCTGGTGATGCTGGTATTCCTCGTCGTGAACTTGATGACCTCGTTGAATATGTAAACCGTTATGGTGCAAAAGGTCTTGCATGGGCTTGCTTCAACGAAGATGGTTCTATCAAGTCTCAAATCATGAAGTTCTTAGGTGAAGATACAATCCGCAATATTGGTGAAAAAATGGGCGCTAAAGGTGGCGACCTCGTATTGATGATTGCTGATAAACCAGCAACTGTAGCACGTGCATTGGGCGAATTGCGCCTTGAAATGGCACGTCGTATGAACATGATTGATCCAGATAAATTGGCATTCACATGGGTAACTGATTTCCCTATGTTCGAATATAACGAAGATGAAAAACGTTATGTTGCAATGCATCATCCGTTCACAATGCCTCGTCATGAAGACCTTGATAAATTGGAATCCGATCCTGGCAGCGTAAAAGCAATCGCTTATGATATGGTATTGAACGGTGTTGAAATCGGTGGCGGTTCCTTGCGTATTTACCAATCTGATGTACAAGAAAAAGTATTCAAAGCTATTGGCTTGTCTGAAGAAGAAGCAAAATCTAAATTCGGCTTCATGCTTGATGCATTCCAATATGGTGCACCTCCTCATGCAGGCTGTGCATTCGGCCTTGATCGTCTTGTTATGTTGATGGCAAAACGTCAATCTATCCGCGACGTAATCGCATTCCCTAAAACTCAATCTGCTTCTGATGTTATGAGCCAAGCGCCATCTGAAGTAGAACCTAAACAATTAAAAGAGTTGCATATTAAACCAGATGTAGAAGAAGAACAAGAGCAATCTTTAGTGTAAAAACATAGGCAAGAATTGATTGAAATCGAAATGTCAAGACTTGTTAATTGCTAATCTTTCTGATACTATTTAAGTATAAGATATCCCTGCCATGTGCGTGTGATATCGCAGTTTTGAGCCAACACATTTACTTCGGGAGTCCGAACTCTCGTCTGAACGTTATGCCCTTACGGGACAACTGCAGGATGAGGAGGACACCCACCTGCCCTAAGCAGGATCAAAACGCGGTACATTACGGCATGGTGGGGCTTTTTTGCGTGTAAAAATGGCATATAATGTCATATACTATATATGGAAATACAATAAGGTATATCGATGTATGATGCTTGTCATAGGTATTCATATTTGAGAGCAATACAGTTTGATGGTCTAACATATCTGATTTCTAAAATGAGAACATCAATGGTTTAGAAATGTGGATATTAATAGTTTAGATACTGTGAATTGAGGTGATAGAATGGATAGTTTGTTTGATTTAGAGCCTACAAATGCATATGAGCCACTTCCTGTGCGTATGCGTCCTACCAAGTTGGATCATTTATACGGTCAAGAGAAGGCCGTAGGGAAGGGGACCTTCTTACGTGCTATGGTAGAAAAGGATACCATACCATCTATGCTTTTTTATGGTCCTTGTGGAACGGGGAAAACTACACTAGCAGGTATCATTGCTAAGGTAAGTAATAGTCATTTTGTAAATTTAAATGCTACCAATGCTGGTATAGGTGAGTTGCGTAACATCATAGAGGATGCTCGTAAGCGCGTACGGTCATTACAACAAAGAACTATATTATTCCTCGATGAAATCCACCGTTTCAATAAAAGCCAACAAGATGTGTTATTACCTTGTGTAGAAGATGGTACGATTATCCTCATTGGTGCCACCACAGAAAATCCGTTTTTTGAGGTAAATCGACCACTTTTATCTCGGTTAAGACTTATCACGTTAGAGGCGTTGACCCCAAAGGCTATCAGTCAAATTCTGCGTCGTGCTATTACAGATGAAGAGGTAGGTCTTGGTAAACGCCGTTTACAAGTAACCGATGAAGTGCTAGAGGATGTAGGAATTTTCGTTAATGGCGACGGTCGTATGGCTTTGAATATTTTAGAACAGGCTGCAGCTATGGTACCGGATGAAGGGACTATAACCACAGAGGTTCTTGAAAAAGTTGTGGGACGTCGAATTTACACATATGATAAAAAAGGGGACAGCCACTACGATACAATCTCTGCTTTTATTAAAAGTATGCGTGGCTCTGATGTACAAGCGACTGTGCATTATTTGGCACGTATGATTGAAGCAGGAGAGGATCCTAATTTTATTGCTCGTCGTATCGTAATATGTGCAGCTGAGGATGTAGGCCTTGCAGATCCACAAGCTTTGATTCTAGCCAATGCAGCGGCTCAAGCAGCTCATATGGTAGGGTTTCCAGAGGCTCGCATCATATTGTCTGAGGCGGCTTGCTATGTAGCATTAGCACCGAAAAGTAATTCTGCTTATTTGGCTATCGATGCAGCAATTGCCGATGTGCGTCACAAGGATTGTGGACAGGTGCCAGATCATTTAAAAGATAGTCATTATAGTGGGGCTAGCAAGCTAGGTCATGGGAACACCTATAAGTATGCCCACAACTATCCAAATGGCTATGTAAAACAGCAGTATCTACCAACACCTCTTATGGATGCTTCGTACTACAATGGTATTAAAAGAGGCAAGGAAGAACAGTTACTTTGTGACTGGGAGAAACGGCGTAAAAGCTAACTAAATACTTCGATATATGCTATAATATAATGATAAGTTAATTTACAGTGGTGTTATATAAGTAAGGGGTTTGTATAGATTTATGGCAGAAGAAAAAACTTCCACCAAAAAACGCAACACACGCCGTAAGCGAACAAGTACAAAACAGCAATCAAAGTCTCAAAGTTTTTCTTTGCGCAGCGAAGTTAAAGGTCTTATTGTCATTGCCTTTGCTGTGATTTCCTTTCTGGGCTTTTTTGGCTTTGAACTCGGCCTTGTAGGACAGATTTTAACAGGTATATTCCGTTATGGCTTTGGCCTAGGGGGTATTATTCCTTGTTTATGCGTTTTCTGGTTAGGTTGGAGATTATTATATAAGGATACATTTATTTCCATTACAAAACGAGGCGTTGTAATGACCTTGTTTTTCCTATTTTTGTTAGCTCTTGTTCCCTTGTGGCGCGTTCCTGAGGGGCAGGAACTCATCACTACACAACTAGCTAATCAAGGTGGTTTCGTAGGTGGCGCAATTGCTACATTCCTTCGCACACTATTAGGCAACCTAGGGGCTATTATTCTTGATGTATTCTTACTCATAGCTTTTGGATTACTTGTGACACGTTTGTCTTTGCGTAGTGGATTACAGAAGGCTGCGGACAAAACACAGGTTGGCCTTGATGTTGCAAAAGAGGTAGCTGCTGAAAAGGTCGCTGTTGCAAAAGAAGTCTTTGAAGATTGGAATGAACAGCGTAAAGAAGCGGCAGAACAGCGTAAAGCTTATAACAGGGAAAAAGACACACGCTTTGCTGATGCAGCAGATCAAGCATTAGATGCATTGGAAAAACAAGGTATTGCTAATGGAAGAGATCTGTTTGACTCTTCTACAGATGTAGAAGTTGAAAATCTTGAAGATACAGTTACTACTGTGGAGGCGCCAAAACCTCCTACATCTTGGAAGGAATTAGCTGAGATAGAAGCACGTAATCGTGCGGCTGAGCAATTGGCTAATATTTCTGAAGCATTTGGTGATGTGAAGTCTTATGAAGCTGATGATTTTGAAC
>CAUHTB010000013.1 GCA_959608595.1 uncultured Veillonella sp.
CCTTACGGCGTGGGGGTTCAAGTCCCTTCTCCCGCACCAACTTTATTGCACCTTTTGAGGTGCTATTTTTTTTGCCTAAAAATGTTATAATAAATGAGTTAGAACTATTTATTTAAACAATCATGAATACTATATGGTGCAGTATGGATAATACATTAACTAAGCTGCTTTCACAGAACCCATCCTTTGTGGATGGGCTAAACGCATTTCAGCGGAAAGGAAAGTCAGTCATATATGGTCTAAGTGGATCTCAAAAGAGTTTCCTCTTAAACCAAGCTTTTGCTACAGGCCTTACAAAGCCCGTAGTTATCGTAGTCCATGATAAGGACCATAAAGAGATGTGGGAACGAGATTTAGCCTTTTTCTGGCCTAATATCCCAGTCCTATCATTTCCTATAACTGACAATGTGGAGTTTACAACGACTGCTCGTAGCCTTGAAGATCAAGGTGCACAAATGCGTGCTTTAGCATTGCTAGCATGGCAAGAACCTGCCGTAGTTATAGCGAATGCAGAAGAGGTTACACAATATGTAGTATCTCCACAATATTTAAAAGGCCAGTCGTTACATTTTTCTTTGAATGATACGATTGAACGCGATACAGCTCTTGAACAGCTTGTTACAATTGGATATGAACGCGTAGACCAGGTGGAACAACGTGGTCATTTTGCCGTGCGTGGGGATATTCTAGATATTTATCCTGTTAATAGTGAACATCCAATACGAATTGAGTTCTTTGGCGATGAAATCGATACATTACGTTTCTTCTCTGTAGAAAACCAACGTTCTATTGAACAAATCGATTCTTATACGGTGACACCGTTATTCCTTGGTAAAAGTGATGCAGATTGCACCTTATTATCCTATGTGAAAGAAGGGACTCTCATTTATGATGAGCCAGGTCGTATTCAGGAAGCGTTAAAAAAATTCCTTAAGGAAGACCCTACACATCGTAAAAATCATTGCGATTGGAGCGAATTGCAACGAACTGTAGAAGCTACAAATCAAGTAGCTTTCACATTTATGCAACAACGCTCTATCGGTCTACCTGGATTTAATCCAATCGGTATTCAAGGTAAGACGATGACGAGCTTTGAGCGTCAAATTCCGCTCCTAACAGATGAGATTAAGCAATGGCATCGCCTCAATCATCAAGTTGTATTGGTATTAAATAACCAACAACGACGAGAAGGTATTGAACGAGCTCTTGAAGGTGAAGGAATTGCCTTTGTTCATAGTGAGGAATGGATTGCAAAACCTAATACGGTCGTTATTTTGCAAGGTTTATTGACCGATGGTTTTGAATTACCTAATAGCCATCTCGTAGTTGTTGTAGAAGGCAATATTTACGGACAACAAAAACGTAAGCTTCGCAACAAGCCTAAAAAGGGCCAAGAAATCAACTACTTTACGGACTTAACACCAGGTGACTATGTAGTTCATAGCATGTATGGTATTGGTAAGTATATTGGCCTTAAAACGATAGAAACGGAAGGCATTCATCGCGACTAGATTGAAATCGCTTATGCGGGAACGGATAAACTGTTCTTACCTGCAAACAATTTAGATCAGTTACAAAAATACATCGGTAATGAAGGTGATGTGCCTCGTATTCATAAGATGGGTGGTCGTGACTGGGCTAAGGTTGTTACAAAGGCAAAAAAATCCATTGATGATTTGGCAGATAAGCTCGTTGAGATTTATGCACAACGAGAAATTACAGAAGGCTTTGCATTTTTGCCAGATCAACCATGGCAGCAAGAGTTTGAAGATGCCTTCCCTTATGAAGAAACGGAAGACCAATTACAGGCTACAGCAGAAATCAAGGCATCCATGGAAAAACCTGTTCCTATGGATCGCTTGCTGGCAGGTGATGTAGGCTTTGGTAAAACCGAAGTGGCTATGCGTGCCATCTTTAAGGCCGTTATGAGTGGCAAACAGGTTGCGGTGCTCGTACCGACTACAGTTCTTGCACAGCAACATTTCCAAACCTTCTGGAATCGTTTTGCTCCATTTGGAGTCAAAGTCGATGTGCTCAATCGTTTCCGCAGTACATCTGAGAAGAAACAAGTTCTAAAAGGTGTAGAGGATGGCTCTATCGATGTTCTCATCGGAACCCATTCACTACTTAATAAAAAAGTAGTCTTTAAAGACTTAGGCATGCTTGTTGTTGATGAAGAACAACGCTTTGGGGTAGCACAAAAGGAAAAATGGAAAGAGTGGGCTAGTAATATTGACGTGCTCACCTTGAGTGCAACCCCAATTCCTCGGACCTTACATATGTCTCTTGTAGGTGTTCGGGAGATGTCTGTTATCAACACGCCACCAGAGGAACGATTGCCGGTTCAGACCTATGTGGTGGAATATGATATGAACATCGTTGCTGATGCCATCAAGCGAGAATTGGCACGGGGCGGACAAGTTTACTTCGTATATAACCGCGTTGCATCAATTAATCATATGGGTGAGTTATTAGAATCAGCATTACCTGGTTTACGCTATGCTATTGCTCATGGTCAGATGACGGGCCGTCAAATTGAAGAAATTATGACGGATTTCTATGAAGGCCATTATGATGTATTATTGTCTACCAGTATCATTGAAACCGGCTTAGATATTCCTAATGCCAATACCATCATCATTTATGATGCGGACCGATTAGGTTTATCTCAGCTATATCAAATGCGTGGACGCGTAGGACGTTCTCGTAGACGGGCCTATGCATACTTTATGTATCGACCTGATAAAATGCTTTCAGAGGCTGCAGAAAAGCGCTTGAAAGCTATTGAAGAGTTTACCGAGCTCGGTGCTGGTTTTAAATTGGCGATGCGAGATTTAGAAATCCGTGGTGCTGGTAATCTCTTAGGTTCACAGCAACATGGTAACATCGCCTCTGTCGGCTTTGGTATGTACGTAAGTATGTTAGAAGAAGCCATTGCAAAGGCTCAAAATAAAGAGGTAGAGCGCGAGGTCTCCATTGATCCAGCTATCGACTTAGAGGTAGATGCCTTTATCGACGATGCGTATATCAAAGATAGTGCCCGCAAAATTTCTGTATACCAACGATTGTTACATATCAAATCAAAAGAACAGCTTGATGATATGACAGACGAACTTATTGACCGGTTCGGTACGCCAACAGATCCGGTGGACCGATTATTGCGCATTGCTCAAATTAAAGAACAAGCACGTTTACTTGGTATTAAAAGTATCGTCCGTAGAGATCAACAGCTTACCATTCATTGGCATGACGATTCCAAAATGGCCGACTGGGATATGGGGGCTGTACGAGAAGATCTATGGAAAAAGATGAAATTTGCAGACACCAAGCCAGCCATATTGTATGTGAGCCTTAATGGCATGAAAGGTTCTATTTTGACCATTACGGAAGCGGTGATGAAGGCTCTTAGCCAGAAATCATCGTCTAAGGAGGGCCTATGAATCGATTTTTAAAGGGAGCTATGATTTTAACCTTGGCTGGGATTATCGTTAAGGTTATCGGTGCTTTCAGTAAAGTCCTTATTGCCCGTGTTCTCGGTGGTGAAGGGATTGGCCTATATATGATGGCCTATCCGATTTATCAAATTATCGTTAGTATTTCCGCTGCAGGCATTCCTGTGGCCATATCTATTATGATTGCGGAAAAGCTAGCTAATGATGATATGCGTGGCGTACAACAAGTATTTTCCGTATCTTTAAAAGTGTTAACGCTGTTAGGCCTTGTATTTAGTGTTGCTTTATATGGCAGTGCGCAGTGGCTCATAGATTCTCATATTATTACAGATCCTCGTGCATTGCTCGCTATTCAGCTATTATCTCCAGCAATCTTTATCGTTACGATTTTGAGTTGTTTTAGAGGTTACTTCCAAGGCTTCCAATACATGGTTCCTACTGGGACTAGCCAAGTCTTTGAACAAATCTTCCGCGTATCCTCTATGGTGGGCTTAGCCTATTACTTCATTGATAGAGGGTTACACTTAGCGGCTGGTGGTGCAACCTTTGCTACATTCCCTGGCGTATTAGCGGGATTACTCGTATTAATTTACTTTTACTATCGTCAACGTCGTGTACGGGCGCAAATGTTGGCACAGCAGAATCCGAATGCTGTTGGTGAAAGTAATAGTTCTGTAGTCAAACGACTATTTAGTTTGGCCATACCTGTTTCGATGGCCAATATTATGCTACCTATGGTATCCCTTATCGATACATTTATCGTGCCAAAACGTTTGATGGATATTGGGTATTATCTCAATGAAGCGACCACACAATTTGGTTATCTTACAGGGATGGCCACATCGTTGATTGGGTTGCCCATTATTTTGACTACATCTTTAGCAGCTAGCCTTGTACCAGCTGTATCGGAAGCGCATGCCCAAGGTGATGTGCATCGTATTGTGCAGCGCGCTGGAACAGCCATTAAAATTGCAAATATCTTTACTATTCCAGCCTGTATCGGCCTCTGTGTATTGGCGACACCTATATCTAAACTGATCTATGCAACGCCTCATGCAGGTCCTGTTATTGCTGTTATTAGCTTGAGCATTATATTCTTAGGTTGGCAACAGATTACAGCAGGCATCTTGCAAGGGTTAGGCAGAACTGTTATTCCTATGATAGCCATTTTTATTGGTTTGTTGGCTAAGACCTTCTTAGACTATGAATTGACAGGTACTATTGAGCTAGGCATTAATGGTGCTGCATGGGCAACGAATTTGAATTTTGCCATTGCGGCACTCATAAACTATATATTTGTTAAAAAATATGTAGGATCTGTACTTAATAAATTAGAGCTATTAAAAATTGTAGTGTCTGCCATGGCTATGGGCGGTGCTACACAGGTAGTGTATGTGACTACTGTAGAGTTATTCGGCAATGGTGGTGCAGTGGCAGCGGCTATTATTGTGGCTGTATTTGTATATGGTTTATCCTTATGGTTAACAAAGGCCGTTGTAAAAGCTGATATGTATCATTTCCCTGTTATAGGCAAGCGCTTACAAGCTCGCCGAGATAAGGAGGAGGCTAAACTATATGAAGAACAATACTGATAAGCCTGTATCGGTACAACCATTAGTAGATGTAGTAAAAGCCTTGCGAGCTCCTAATGGTTGCCCTTGGGATCAAAAACAGACTCATGAATCATTGCGTCGATATTTCATTGAAGAAACTTATGAAGTAGTAGATGCTATCGATAATAAAGATATGGCTAATCTTCGCGAAGAACTAGGTGATGTATTATTACAAGTTGTCTTTCACAGTCAATTAGCTGAAGAAGCTGGTCAGTTTACATTAGAAGATGTAATTAATGATGTGACTCAGAAGATGATTCGCCGTCATCCCCATGTTTTTGACCCTGAAAATAATGAAAAATCATACAGTTGGGACGAATTAAAGGCACAAGAAAAGAAAAATATACAAAAATCTGTATTAGATGGTGTATCTAAAAGTTTACCTGCTTTAGTGGCGGCTTATAAGTTGCAAGAAAAGGCTGCAAAGCTAGGTTTTGACTGGGATGAGCTCGATCCGGTTTGGGCGAAAGTTTCGGAAGAAATGGATGAATTTAAGGAGGCTATTGCCCAAAAAGATAGAGAAAATATGGAAAAAGAAGCGGGAGATGTGCTTTTTTCCTTGATTAATCTATTCAGATGGTATAAAATAAGCGGTGAAAATGCACTAAATCGCACAAACACAAAGTTCCGACAGCGTTTTTTACATGTAGAAGCTTGTGTTAACCAAAGCGATCGCTCATGGGAAGACTTTTCATTAGCTGAGCTGGATGCTTTTTGGGAGGAGGCTAAAGTGCAGGAAAAGTAACCTAGAGGTTTATACACTTCTAAGGTATTGTAATTTTAAGGAGGTTCTGTCATGAACAAAACAGAATTAATCGCAAGTGTTGCACAAAAAACTGAATTAACTAAAAAAGACGCTGAAAAAGCGGTAAAAGCTGTATTTGACACAGTTGCTGAAGAATTAGCTGCTGGCGGTAAAGTACAAGTTATCGGCTTCGGTACATTCGAAGTTCGTGAACGCGCAGCTCGTGAAGGCCGTAACCCACAAAACGGTAAAACTATCACAATCGCAGCTTCCAAATCCCCTGCATTCAAAGCTGGTAAAGGTTTGAAAGAACAAGTTAACGCTGCAAAAGCTAAAAAACGCAAAAAATAATCTTTAATGGATTGGAAAGAGACCTTTCGAGGTCTCTTTTTTTCGTCTATTTATGGTATAATGCACAGAGAAAGGGTGTACTATGAATAACGAAAGATCACGGAAGGTTCTCATCGTGTCCGCTTCTATTGGGACAGGACATATGCAGGCCGCCAGAGCTATAGAAGAATATTGGAAAGAGAAAGAGCCACAAGCTTCCATAACGCATGTAGACTTTCTTGATACAGAAACCATGTCTGTAGAGCATTTGATCAAGGGCACATATATCAAGATGATTGACGTATTTCCTATGCTATATGATATGATTTATCGCGTATCGAAAGGGGAAAAACGAGGTACGATTTTGCAAACTGCATTATCATACCTATTGAAAAGCCGCATGCTTAAGTTGGTGCAACAAGAAGAGCCAGATGTGATGGTATTTACTCATCCATTCCCATGTGGTGCAGCGTCTATCTTAAAACGTCAAGGGCATATTGATGTACCATTAGTGGCTATCATGACGGACTTTAGTAGCCATCAATTTTGGCTATATCCACAAATTGATACATACTATGTGGCTACTGAATCGATGGTAGATGAAATGGTATCGTCTGGTATCGATGCCTCACGTATCCATGTATCTGGGATTCCAGTGCGTCGTGCTTTCTTCCGTGATGCTATTGAAGAATATAGCTTAGAGGAACCTGTAAAAGTGCTCGTTATGGGTGGGGGCCTTGGATTGGGTTCTCTTGAAACGGCATTAAAACACTTAGATGAAGTTAATGGCATTGATGAAATTACAGTTGTAGCTGGTCAAAATACATCTCTCTATGAATCTTTAGTTACTCTTAGTGAATCTATGCGTACTAAGACTATTGTGTATGGATATACTACGAATATTTCGGAGCTTATGAAATCCTCTTCCTTGCTGGTAACAAAGCCTGGTGCATTAACCTGTATGGAGGCTGTTACAATTGGTTTACCTATGGTGTTCTTTAATGCTATTCCAGGTCAAGAAGAAGCTAATGCAGAGCTATTAGAACAACGAGGTTGTGCTCGTTGGGCTCGTGATATTCATAACTTAGAAGATGTTGTGACAGCTCTTCTTATCAATTCACCACGACTTCAACAGATGTCTGAGCGCGCTCGTGAATGGCATGTTGATGGTGCAGCGAATATCGTAAATAGCTTAATTGAAATTCTAGATGCTACTGATACGGGCGAATCTGTTGAACTAGTAAAAGCGGAAGAGTCTATTAACTAATCTCTTGTAGTGGCTAGTTCGAATATAATTAGCTATTGGTAATGAGCGTATTTCTAGATTAGTAATATATAGATATTAGTAGCTTTATATGAAATAAAAAGCGATGACTCTTAGGTCATCGCTTTTGCTTTATTGGTATTGTTCAATATGTTCTTGTCGAATTTTTTGAAGTGTTTCTAAGAATGTATCTGTGCTTTCAGCACTGTCCAACAAGTCTTTTAGTTGGTAGGAATCATCTAGGGTCACACTCCATTGGAAGGAGTCGTTATCGTCGTACACATTGAATACGATTGGCGTCTCTAAATCCTCTGGCAAATGACCGTCATCATCAGACACAGTTGCATAGGTGCCATCTTCCAAGAGCTCTGTAAATAATGTGTCATACCCATCGATATCGATAAGTTCAAAATTGATAGTTTCATAAAAGTCTAAAACGATATCTACTGCCATGTGGACCTCCTCATGAATATATACGTTACGTTTATTCTACTGACGGCGCCTGTTACTGTCAATGGTAATGTGTAGTATAATAAATAACAGAATGACATAATAGGAGCATACGATGAACGTTATTAGTTTACAAAATATAGAAAAATCATATGGCACACGACTGCTGTTTAAAGATGTGAATATTACTTTCACCACAGACAAACGGCTAGGTCTTGTAGGGATTAATGGGACGGGTAAGTCTACATTCCTAAAAATTTTGGCAGCACAAATGGAGCCTGATAAGGGTAGCATTGAGCGGAATGGTAAGGCGAGTATTCATTATTTGGCTCAAACCCCAGAGTTTGATCCAGAATCAACGTTGCTAGAAGCTGTTCTTGATGGAGACCATCCTCGTTTGCGGATGGTGCAATCTTTTGAACGCATTAGTCGTGAATATCGTGAAATGCAAGAGTCTGGTAGCGAGGATAGTAAAATATCGCGTAACTATATGAATGCGTTAGAACAAATGGATCAACAAGATGGATGGCAAGTAGAGCAAGAGGCTCGTATTATTTTAACTAAATTAGGCTTTCCTGAGATGGATCAAAAGGTGGCTATGTTATCTGGTGGTCAAAAGCGTCGTCTCGCATTAGGACAGGCATTATTATATCCTTGTGACCTATTATTGTTAGACGAACCGACAAACCATTTAGATGAAGATAGCATCGACTGGCTTGAGTCCTACTTAAGTGCTCGCCAAGGGGGCCTATTAATCAGTACTCATGATAGATATTTCCTGGACTCTGTATGTAATGGAATTTTAGAGCTTTCTAATCGTCGTATGTATCAATATGACGGTAATTACGAAGAATTTATTGCCTTGAAGGCTGATCGAGAGGCTCGCGAGGCCGCTACGGAAGAGAAACGCCGTCAGTTCTTGAAACGAGAAATCGAATGGGTACGTCGTGGGGCTTTGGCGAGAACGACGAAACAAAAGGCTCGTTTAGACCGCTATGAAAAACTTAAGAATATGGAGAAAATTAGACGTCCCGATCAAATGGATCCCATTGCTTTAAAAACGCGTTTAGGGAAAACCATTTTTGATATTGAACATTTAGAGTTCTACTTTGGTGAGCGCCCTATGATTAAGGATTTTACCTACCATGTAGTGCGTCATGATCGTATTGGTATTGTAGGCCCTAATGGTGTTGGCAAGTCTACCTTTATGAATATTCTTGATGGAACCTATGAACCTACAAACGGTACTATTGGTAAGGGCGAGACCGTTCGCATTGCCCATTTCAAACAAGAACTACCAGAGTTTGATGAAGATATGCGTGTTCTTGATTATATTCGCGAAGATCATTCCTATATGGTTCTGGGCGATGGTTCTACGTTGAGTGCTGGTCAGATTCTTGAACGATTCCTTTTCACACCAGAGCTACATGGTGTGCCGATTCGTAAGCTTTCAGGCGGTGAACGACGTCGCTTATATCTATTGAAATTGCTTATGAGCGCTCCTAATGTTTTATTACTAGATGAACCGACCAATGATCTTGATATTCCTACATTAGAGGTGCTAGAGGACTTCCTTGATTCCTTTAGTGGGGTCATTATCACAGTGTGCCATGATCGTTACTTCTTAGACCGTGTTGTGGACAAACTCTTTGTTTTTAGTGGTGATGGTCAAATTGAAATTGTTCACGGTTCCTATTCCGATTACAAGGATTCTTTAGATGAAAGTAGTGGTGGAAAGCGCCCATTCTACATGGCTAATACTGATACATCTATTGCTTCTAAAACTGATAAAACTAACAAATCTGAAACTAGTACTGGATCTGATGATTCATCATTAAGTACTTCGGTAGATGGTAGTGATAGTAATATGGCTACATTTGGGGAAGATACTTTTAAAGAAACACCGAAGAAGGGACTCAATAAAGCGGAAGAAGCAGAGTATGCTAACATTATGGATGAGTTACCTAAATTAGAGCATTTAGTAAAGGGGCTCGATGTCATGATTAGTCAAGTTGCTACTGATTATGAAAAGATGCAATCCTTGATGGCTGAGCGAGAAGAGACTCAATCCCAAATAGATGCGCTCACAGAACG